>NZ_RZOJ01000374.1:0-5888 GCF_003998845.1 Mesorhizobium sp. M4A.F.Ca.ET.022.05.2.1
CTCCCGGCGCTTCTGAGCAATTGGGCCGGCCAGGCCAGCCGATCCTCGATCGGCTGGCCTTCGAGCGCTTGACCGTGACGCATCGCCGCGAGCTCAAGCTGCACTGCTACCGGATGATGGGCTCGCTCAACGAGGCCGAGGACCTTGTCCAGGACACTTTCCTCAAGGCCTGGCGCGCAAGGTCGCAATTCGACGGGCGCGGCTCTCCTCGCGGCTGGCTCTACAGCATCGCCACCAACAGCTGCCTCAACGCCATCAAGGCGAGAGCGGCGGCGCGCCGCATTCTAATGCAGCCCGCACGACCGCCCTCCGATGGACCCGCGACCGGAGGACCCGTCGCCGAGATCGCCTGGCTGGAGCCCTATCCGGACACCGAGCTCCCGGCCTTTGCCGGCGCCGAGCCCGGGCCGGAAGCGCGTTACGAGACCCGCGAGGCCGTGCAACTCGCCTTCGTAGCGGCGATCCAGCTCCTGCCGCCGAGGCAGCGGGCGGCGCTTCTGCTTTGCGACGTGCTGGGGTGGTCGGCCGCCGAGACCGCGCAGCTGCTGGGCGGATCGACCGCCTCGATCAACAGCGCCCTGCAGCGGGCTCGCGCGACGCTTGGCCAGCGGTATCCTGAAGGCCGCCCCTTGCAGCGGTCACGGCCCAGCCCGGAAGAGGGCCTGCTGCTCGAACGCTATATGCGGGCCTGGCAGGCCGACAATCTCGACGGCCTCGTCGACCTGTTGCGGGAGGATGCCACCTATCACATGCCGCCATGGCGGGAATGGTACCGGGGGCGCAAGGCGATCGGCGCTTTCCTCGAGACCGTCTGGGGCAATTTTGCCGGCTATCGCACGGTGGCCACCAGAGCCAACGGCCAGCCCGCTGTCGGTGTCTATGCGTTGAGCCATCAGGATCTTGTCTGGCGGCCGCACTCGCTGCATGTCATCGAGCCTGCGGGCGGCGCAATCGCTTGCCTGACGATCTATGTGCCGCCGCTCGGACCTCAACTGTTCGCGGGCTTCGGCCTGCCGCCAAGCTAGTCTTCGTCCGCCTCACCCGCAGCCGGCGGCGCGGCCAGCAGCACTGCCGCGCCGAGCAGCGCGGCGACCAGCGAACCGGCGAGGATGCCGACCTTGACCGCGTCCTGCAGCGCCACATCGCTGGCAAAGGCGAGCAGGCCGATGAACAGGCTCATGGTGAAGCCGATGCCGCAGAGCAGCGAAATACCGATCATGTGCAGCCAACCGGCATTGACCGGCAGGTCGGCAAGGCCGAGCCGGATGGCGAGCGCCGATGAGCCAAACACGCCGACCAGCTTGCCGAGAACCAGGCCGGCGGCGACGCCCAGCGTCAGCGGCTCGACCAAGGCGGCCATGCTCAGGCCGGCAAGCGATACGCCGGCATTGGCGAAGCCGAAGATCGGGATGACGAGGAAGGGCACGAGCTTGTGCAGGCCGTGCTCCAGCCGGTGCAGCGGCGACTGCTCGAGGTCGTGGCTGATGCCGGCGGCGCGCTCGAGCGGGATGGTCAGCGCCAGCGCCACGCCGGCAAGCGTCGCGTGCACGCCCGATTTCAGCACCAACACCCAAAGCACGGCGCCGAGCAGGAGATAGGGGATCAGGTTCATAACCCGCATGCGGTTGAGCACGACAAGCACGGCGATGACCGCGAAGGCGGCGCCGAGATAGGCGAGCGACAGGCCGCTGGTGTAGAACAGCGCGATGATGATGACGGCGCCGAGATCGTCGATGATGGCGAGCGCGGTGAGGAATATCTTCAGCGAGGCCGGCACGCGATTGCCGAGCAGCGACAGCACGCCGAGCGCGAAGGCGATGTCGGTGGCGGTCGGGATCGCCCAGCCGGACAGCGCGGCGGAATTATCCCTGTTGATGGCGACATAAACCAGCGCCGGCACCACCATGCCGCCGGCGGCGGCAATGCCGGGCAGCACGCGGCGCGGCCAGGTCGAAAGCTGGCCGTCCAGCATCTCGCGCTTGATCTCCAGGCCGACCAGCAGGAAGAACACCGCCATCAGCCCGTCATTGATCCAGTGCGCGACGCTGAGCGGCCCGAGATAGGCGTGGAGGGCGGCGAAGTAGATCTGGGCGAGCGGCGAGTTGGCGACGATCAACGCAAGTGCCGCCGCCACCATCAGGATGATGCCGCCGGCCGCCTCGCCGTCGAGGAATTCGCGCAGGATGGATTTCGGGCGGTCGTCGTGCATGTCGCCTCCGTGCGGGGTTTTTCCGGTAGGCATTATTCGCGATGATGCGCAAAGCTCGACGACTGGGCAAGCATCACACTTTCCGAACGCTGGCGCCGCCCCTCACCTGCCTGCCGGCACCCCTCTCCCCGTATAGTGACGGGGAGAGGGACGCTGTGGCCGATGACTTCGCAAATCTCCGACGTTGCAGATGAGAGCCGACGTTGCGGCTGCCTTATCCCCGTCACTATACGGGGAGAAGTGCCCGGCAGGGCGATGAGGGGCAGCGCTGACTTCGGCGAATAGCGATGCTCACCACAAAACTGAATTCGCCGTTTCCCGAGGCTTTGTCCTGCGCGCTTGGCGATCCTAACGCGGCGCGCGCTTGGCGAGAATCCGCTGCAGGGTGCGGCGGTGCATGTTGAGCCGGCGCGCGGTTTCCGAGACGTTGCGGTCGCACATTTCGTAGACGCGCTGGATGTGCTCCCAGCGCACGCGGTCGGCCGACATCGGATTTTCCGGCGGCGCGGCGCGTTCGCCGGAGGTACGGGTGAGCGCGGCGAAGACATCGTCGGCGTCGGCCGGCTTGGAAAGATAGTCGATGGCGCCGAGCTTCACGGCGGTGACGGCGGTGGCGATATTGCCGTAGCCGGTGAGGATGACGGCACGGGCGTCGTCGCGCTTCTCGCGGATGGCGGCGATGACATCGAGGCCGTTGCCGTCGCCGAGCCGCATGTCGACCACGGCGTAGGCCGGCGGATGGTCGCGCGCCCTGGCGACCGCCTCCTCGACGCTCTCGGCAGTCTCGACGACGAAGCCCCTGGTTTCCATGGCGCGGGCGAGCCGGGTCAGGAACGGCTTGTCGTCGTCGACGATCAGCAGCGAGGTGTCCTCGCCCTCAACCATTGCGCCAGTCGTTTCGTCTCCACTCATGGTGTCCAGAATTCCTGCTGCCTTAAGCTTACGCAGATACAGTTCCGCGCCACTATTGTCCAATTTTAAGAGCCCGCAACCGGCCCCGATGAGGCGACCATGCAGGTTAAAGCGTGGTTTCAGGCGGTGTCGAACATGCTCGAAGACGATTCGGGGTTGAGAAAGACGCCGCGCGGCCAGGATATCTGCACCACGGCGCCCTCGCCCAACCCGCTCGAATTACGGAAATCCAGCGTTGCGCCGGAGCGCTCCAGCAAGGTCTTGGCTATGAACAGGCCGAGCCCGAGGCCGCCGCCGGCTTCGGTGCCTTGCCGCGTCGACATATAGGGTTCGCCGATGCGGTCGATGATCTCCGGCGGGAAGCCCGGCCCGTCATCGATTATCGAAAAGATAACTTCGGCGTCGTCCCAGCTCCAGCTGACGGTGACGGTCTTGCGGGCGAAGTCGACGGCGTTCTCGACCAGATTGCCAAGGCCGTAGATGACACCTGGATTGCGCCGCCCGACCGGCTCGGGGCCGATGCGCTCGCCGGGCCGCAGCTTGATCGATATGCCGAAATCGCGGTGCGGGGCCGTCACCTCCTCCACCAGCGAAGTCAGCGGCAGACGCGACAGATGCGCCTCGCCCTCGGAGGACAGGCTGGTCAGCCGCTTCAGGATCTCGCGGCAGCGCTCGCTCTGCGAGCGCAGCAGCTTCACGTCCTCGGCAAATTTCATGTCCTCACCGAGCGCCTTCTCCATTTCCTTGGCGACCAGCGTGATGGTGGCAAGCGGCGTGCCGAGCTCATGCGCCGCGGCGGCGGCGAGCCCGTCCAGTGCCGACAGATGCTGCTCGCGCTGCAACACCAACTCGGTGGCGGCGAGCGCGTTGGCAAGCAGGCGCGCTTCCTCGGCGACGCGGAAGGCGTAGATGGCGGTGAAGGCGATCGAGGCGAACACCGCCATCCACATGCCGGCGACATAGATGAAGGGCATTTCCAGGGGCGCGCCCTCGTACCAGGGCAGCGGCTGATGGAAGAAGCCCAGAAGCGTGGCCGCCACCATGACCAGCGCCCCCAGCACCGCGGTGAGGCGCAGCGGCAGCGACGCCGCCGAGATGACGACGGGTACGCTGAGCAGCACCGAGAACGGGTTGGTGAGACCGCCGGTCATGTAGAGCAGGCCGGCCAGCTGCAGGCTGTCGACGGTCAGGATGGCGAACGCCGAGAGCGGGGTGAGCCGGTGCGCCGCCGGGTAGCGGAAGGTCAGCCACAGGTTCATCCAAGCCGAACAGGCGATCAGCGCGAAGCACATGCTGACGGACAACGGGAATTTCAGCCCATAGGCGACGACGAGCACCGTCAGGCTCTGGCCGACGATGGCCAGCCAGCGTAGCCGGATCAGCGTGTTGAGCCGCAGCCTCTGGCTTTGCTGGAAGTCCGGTGAGCGCAGGATGTTGATCATGGATTACGATTATCGCCGCAGGAGGGTAAGCGCTAGTAGCGCTGTAGCGGGGACTTGACGGCTGAGGCCACCAGGACGGACTGCCCAAGCTTTTGCCAGGACTAGGTTCCGCGTGGCTTGGCGCGGCTGGTGGCGGCGGTGGTGAGTGGGTTTTCCGGCCAGACATGTCGGGGATAGCGGCCGCGCATGTCGGTGCGCACATCCGCCCACGAGCCGCGCCAGAAGCCGGGCAGGTCGCGCGTCGTCTGGATCGGCCGGTGCGCCGGCGAGAGGAGTTCGAGCGTCAGCGGCACGGTTCCATTGGCGATCGCCGGATGCCTGTCGAGGCCGAACAGCTCCTGTACGCGCACCGCCAGCACCGGCCATTCGCCATCATAGCGGATCGGCACATGGCTGCCCGACGGCGCATCGAAATGGGTCGGCGCCAGCGCTTCGACCTTGCGCTGCAGTTCGTGCGGCACCAATGACATGAGGCCGGCCGACAGGGCGCCGGAATTGATCGCGGCAAAGGACGCCGCGCCCGTCAGAAACGGCAGCAGCCAGTCCTCGATACGGTCGAGCAGGGCGGCGTCGGAAACATCGGGCCGGGGTGCGCCGAGGCCGCGATTGAGCCAGCCGAGCCGCTGCCGCAGCGTCTCGGCCTCCTTGCCCCAGTCGAGCAGCGACAGGCCATGCTCACGCAGGGCTTCGAGGATCGCCCGATCCGCGTCGACGCCGGACGGCGCCGGCAGCATGCGCTCGGCCAGTGTGATGGCGCCGAGCCGGGCTGTCTCGCGCACGCGCACGGCGCGCCGGTCGCGATCGAAGCTTGTCTCGCGCCGGATCTCGATGCGGTCGGCAAGGGCGGCGCGGATATCGGTCTCGTCGACCGGAGCGGCGGCGGTGATGCGGGCGTTCTGCGCCTTGCCCTGCAGGTCGGCAACGACCAGCCAGGTCTCGCCCGCCAGCGGATCGGCGGCATCGACCATGGCGCCCGAACCATTGGCCAGCACGAAACGGCCGCGTTCGCCGCGTGCTTTGGCGACGCGGTCCGGCCAGGCGTGGATGAGGTGCGCGCCGGCACTCTGACCCTCCCCCCTCGGGGCGGAGGGTGTAGCCTGCCTCGCCAGCCGTTCGGCGAGCTGGCGGGCCGACACGGCACGCGGCGACTTCTCGGTTCGAAAGCGCATCAGCCGGCGTTCGAGATCGGCGCCGTCGCCGCCGAGCCCGCGCTCGGTGAGCAGCACGGCAAGGGTGGCCGCCTCCATCGCGTAGCCGGTTGCGGCGGCTTCGGCGACCATATGGGCAAGCCGCACCGGCAGCGCGAGCTTGCGCATGGCGGCACC
>NZ_RZOJ01000375.1:0-5885 GCF_003998845.1 Mesorhizobium sp. M4A.F.Ca.ET.022.05.2.1
GGATCATGAACGGCAGCATGATGTAGACCATGCCGATGGTGACGCCGGTAAGGTTGTTGATGAGCGGCAGCGGCTGGTCGGTGATGCCGGTCGCTATCAGCGCCCGGTTGATGACGCCAGTGCGCTGCAAGAGCACCATCCAGGCATAGGTGCGGGTCAAGAGATTGGTCCACATCGACAGGATAATGATGCCGAACAGGATCGAGGCGAGGGCCGGCGGCATGATCGCCAGCATCCAGGCGACCGGAAAGGCGACGAGCACGGTGACGATGGTGACGACGAAGGCGACGAGGAAGGTGTTGAAGAACACCCGCGCGTAGGTGCCGTCGCCGAGCAGCGCAGCGTAATTCTGCAGGCCGGGAGCCGGATCGGTGACGCTGCGCAGGAGCAGCGCCAAAACCGGCACGACGAAGAAGAGCCCGATCAAGGTCAGCGCCGGCAGCAGGCCGCCGACGCCTGCCGGAAGACGCATTCTGGCGATGCTCTGTTCAATTTCCACCGACATAGCGGTATCCCGGGTTGCGAAGCGGGACGGCGGAAGCCGTCCCGCTTCTGTCACGAGAAGGCGGGCGTCATTTCGCCTGCCAGGCGTACCAGCGCGTGGCGATCTCGTCGCGATGCTCGGCCCAGTAGTTCATGTCGAGGTTGATCTGGCCGTCGACATGGGCGTCGGGCAGGCCCTTGACCACGTCGGCGGGCATCTCGGCCTTGGCCTTGGTGTTGATCGGCGCATAGCCGCTCGCCTCGGCGAATTTCGCCTGGCCGGTCGGGCTGGACGCCGCGGCGAGGAACTTCATGGCGGCGTCCTTGTTCTTGGCGCCCTTCGGGACGACGAGAACGTCGGCGGCGGTGAGGTTCTGGTTCCAGGAGACACCGACATCGGCGCCGTCCTTCTCCAGCGCGAAGACGCGGCCGTTCCAGAGCTGGCCGAAGGCGGCCTCGCCGGAGGCGATCAGCTGCTGCGACTCGGCGCCGCCGCCCCACCAGACGATGTCGGACTTGATGGTGTCGAGCTTCTTGAAGGCGCGGTCGAGGTCAAGCGGATAGAGCTTGTCGGCCGGCACGCCGTCTGCCAGCAGCGCGATCTCGATGACGCCTGGCGCCGACCATTTGTAGAAGGTGCGCTTGCCGGGAAATTTCTTGGTGTCGAACATGTCGGCCCAACCGGCCGGCTCGCCGGGGACCGCGCCCTTGTTCCAGGCGAGCACGAAGGAATAGTAGAAGCTGCCGATTGCGTGCTCGTTGCTGAAGCGCGGATCGAGATCGTCCTTCGGCACGACGGCGAAGTCGATCGGCTCGAGCAGCCCGTCCTTGGCCGCCTTGATGGCGAAGTCCATTTCGACGTCGACCACGTCCCAGGTGACGTTCTTGGCGTCGACCATGGCCTTCAGCTTGCCGTAGTCGGTCGGGCCGTCCTGCAGCACCTTGACGCCGGCCGAAGCGGTGAACGGCTCAGCCCAGGATTTGGTCTGGGCTTCCTGGGTCGTGCCGCCCCAGCTGGTGAACACCATTTCCCCGGCCTTGGCGGCCGTCGTTGCAATCAGACCGGCAAGGATGCCGGCGAAAATCAGTTTCATGTCGTTCTCCTCTGACTTTGTGTGTTCCGTTTCTTGTTCTTCAGTGCACCGTCGACAGGCCGCCTCAGCGCATGACGAAGGGATCGGGGATCGGCTCGTCCGATGTGCGGATCCACACCGATTTCGAGCGCGTGTAGTCACGGATGGCGTCGAGGCCGCCTTCTCTGCCGAGGCCGGAGAGGCCATAGCCGCCGAACGGAACCAGCGGCGAGACGGCGCGGTAGGTGTTGACCCAGACCACGCCGGCATGGATGCCGCGGGCCATGCGATGCGCCCTGGCGAGGTTGGTGGTGAAGACACCCGACGCGAGGCCGAAGGGCGTGTCGTTGGCGAGCGCCAGCGCCTCCGCCTCGCTGTCGAAGGCGAGCGCGCTCAGCACCGGTCCGAACAGTTCCTCACGCACGCAGGCGAGCGCCTGATCCTGCGCCTCGATGATCGTCGGCGCGTAGTAGAACCCGTCCGCCTTGCCCTTGGGCCGTGCGCCGCCGGTGATCAGCCGGCCGCCGCCGGCCAGGCTTTCGGCGACGATCGTCTCGATCCGTTCGCGCTGGCGCAAGGTTGCGAGCGGCCCCATTTCGGTGGCGGTGTCCTGTGGATCGCCGATGGCGATGGCCTCGGCCTTCCGCTTCAGCCGCGCGAGGAACTCGTCCTTCACCGAACGCTCGATCAGCAGCCGCGAGCCGGCGACGCAGCTCTGGCCGGTCGCGGCGAAAATGCCGGCGACCACGGCGTTGGCGGCGCTGTCCAGATCGGCGTCGGCGAAGACGACGACCGGGCTTTTGCCGCCGAGCTCGAGCGTCGTGTAGGCGAGATTCTCGGCCGTGTTGGCGACGATCTGGCGGGCGGTCGAGGGGCCGCCGGTGAAGGCGACGCGGGCGACGAGCGGGTGGCTGGTCAGGCGGCGTCCGCAATCGTGGCCGAAGCCGGTCAGGATGTTGACGGCGCCCGCCGGGAAGCCGGCCTCGTGGACCAGCTCGGCGAAGGCGAGCAGCGGCGCCGGGCCATCCTCGGAAGCCTTGAGGACGACGGTGCACCCGGCTGCCAGCGCCGGACCGAGCTTGACCGCCGACAAGAAGAGCTGCGAATTCCAGGGCACGACTGCGGCAACGACGCCGATCGGCTCCGGCCGCACCGTCACCTCCATGTCGGCCTTGTCGATCGGAATGAAAGCTCCTTCGTGCTTGTCGGCCAGCCCGCCATAGTAGCGGTAGTAGTCGCCGACATAGGCGATCTGGGCGCGCGTCTCGCGGATGATCTTGCCGGTGTCGCGGGTCTCCAGCTCGGCCAGCCGGCCCGCATTGGCGGCGACGAGCTCGCCGAGCCTGACCAAGAGCTTGCCGCGCGCCGTTGCCGTCAGCGAGGCCCAGGGGCCGGAACGCAGCGCCCGGTGCGCGGCCTCGACGGCGCGGTCGACATCGGCGACGCCAGCGGCCGGCATCGTCGCCCAGGGGGTGCCGGTCGAAGGATCGATACTGTCGAAGGTCGCCGCGGCCTCGACGAACTCCCCGTCTATGTAATTCTTGAAGGCTACGGTGCTCATCGCGACCCCGCCTGGAAGGCCGGCATCACCCTGTCGATGAAGAGCCGCAGGGACTTCTTCTTGCGCTCATGCGAGAGGCCGCTGTCGATCCAGATCGAATATTGGTCGTAGCCCTGCGCTTCATAGGTCTTCAGCCGGGCGATCACCTCGTCGGCCTCGCCGATGACGAGGTTCTGCCTGATCTTGTCCGGCGCGTATTGCGGCATGGCCGCAATCTCTTCCTCGGTCAGGGGCTCGAGGATGCCCTGATGCACCGGCTTCTTGTTCTGGAACCAGGCGCCGAACTGGCAGTAGAACAGCGACAGATCCTGCGCCAGACGGTCGGCGTCGGCGGTGTCCTCGGCCACGAATGTGTGCATCAGGAGCATGATTTCCGGCCGCGCGATGTCCGGATGGGCCTGGCAGGCGGTGTTGAACCGCTCCATCAGGCTCGCCACCTCGCCGTCGCCGGAGGCAAGCGGCGTCACTTGCACATTGCATTTGTTGGCGACGGCGAAGTCGTGCGAGTTCGGATCGCGGGCCGCCACCCAGATCGGTGGGTAGGGGGCTTGCAAGGGCTTGGGCGAGGAGGTGGTCGGCGGGAAGGACCAGAACTCGCCGGACAACTCGAAATCACCGTCCCAGAGGCCGCGCAGCGCCGGCACCATCTCGCGCATGCGCTGGCCGGCGCCCCAGGCGTCCAGCCCTGGGAAGAGCCGCTGATACTCATAGCTGTAGGCGCCGCGCGCGATGCCGATGTCGAGCCGGCCGTCGGTGATGATGTCGGCCATCGCCGCTTCGCCGGCGAGTTTGATCGGGTGCCAGAAGGGCGCGATGATGGTGCCGGTGCCGAGGCGGATGCTTGAAGTCTTGGCGGCGAGATAGGCGATGTTGACGAACGGGTTCGGCGAGATGGTGAACTCCATGCCGTGATGCTCGCCGATCCAGGCGGCCTCGAAGCCTGCCTGCTCGGCCAGCACGACGAGTTCTTCCAGCTCCGCCAGCAGTTCGGATTGCGGCTTGGCCAGATCCGAGCGCTCCATATGGACGAAAAGCGAAAACTTCATAGGTCTCACCCGTGGCCGGAATGGATTGCTGCTGACGGCGCGGCCTTGGCGAGTGGCCGGACCTCGCCTTCGACCTCATTGCCGACATAGACGCCGAACTGATCCTCGGTGCGCTCGCGTGCATAGCGGGCGAGCATCGAGCGCACCGCCGGATCGGCGATCTTGAGATCGGCCATCCGGTCGATGTCGACAAGCCTGATGTGGCCGTCGCCGGACAGGGGCGCGCCTACCGTGCCGCGATAGTAGACATGGGTGCGCGAGGCGTCCGTCGCATCGTCCCAGACCGCGTAGAGGAAGCCAAGATCGGCGTCGATCGCCTTGGCTGCAAGCTTTCCCCTGAGACTGCGGGCATCGCTCGCGGCGCCGAGGCCACGTCCGGCCGGCAACTGGTGGGAGCCGTCCGCCGCCTCGAGGAAGAGCACGCGGCCATCGCTCTCGAGGATGGCGCCGACCTCGGTTCCGGGCGGTGCCGCGGCAAGCGCTTCCTGGCTGAGGCCCGGCGTGACATAGGCGCCCCGGCAATAGCCCAATGGCTGGGCGCCGTTGTGGGTGAAATCGTGGACCCGGCCGATGAGGATCGAATGGTCGCCGGCATCCACCAATTGCTCCATGCCGCAATCGAAGACCGCGACAGACCCGTCGATCACCGGATTCCCGGTCTGGCCCGGCTGCCAGACCACCGACGCGAACTTGTCGGCCACCTTGGAGGCGAAAATGCCGGACGCGGCCTTCTGGTCTTCCGACAGGATGTTGATGGCGAATCCCCTGGAGGTCGAGAAGGCCTGGTGCCCCAGCGCCTTCTTGGCGATGCAGACAAGCACCAGCGGTGGCTCGAGCGAAACGGAGGTGAAGGAGTTGGCGGTGAAGCCGCGCGGGTCTCCTGCCTCGTCCACCGTGGTGACGATGGTGACGCCGGTCAGGAAGGAGCCCAGCGCGCGGCGGAACTCGATTGGGTCGAAAGCGGTTTGGGCGCTTGCGGCAACGTCGGCCGCGCGATCGAGAAAGGCCGTGATGTGCTGAGTCACTTTCTTGGGCGAAGCAATTGTCATCATGTGCTTTTCTCCACTCAGCACCAGGCATTGTCCTGATGGCGCGAGCCGCGCCATGGCGGCGGACATTGCGGGGGTGGAATTGCGATCCTCCGATCCGGTGATGAACAGCGCCGGCGTGGCAAGCTCGGCCAGGCGATCGACATGGGCTGTGTCGGCGCTGGCAAAGAGGCGATAGGTGCGGGCGTAGCCTTCGGCATCGACGCTCTCGAGCGCGGTTCGCGCGGTCGCGGCGGCGTCGGCCAGATCCGGCGGGATCGGATCGCCGAACCAGCGCGCGATCGTCGCGGCGATGGCCTGGGGATCGCCATGGCCGCCGAGGGCGGCCGCCCGTTCGCGCACCGCTTGCGCAAGTTCCGGCGGGCGGCGGAAGACGGCGTTGAGGCAAATGACGGAACTGACACGCGACGGCGCGCGCAGCGCGATCTCCTGCGCGACCAGCGCGCCCATGGAATGGCCGACAACCGCGACGCGGTCGAGGCCGAGATGGTCGAGCAGGCGGATCGCTTGGTCGGCGAAGTCCGCCAGCCCGGCATCCTGCGGCGGCAGCGGCGAGCCGCCATGGCCGAGCATGTCGATGGCGATCAGGTCGAAGCGGTCCTGCATCAAGGCGATCGGCGGCCGCCCGCATCATCGCATCGGCGACCGCTACCAGGACTTGAAGGAACTCGGG
>NZ_RZOJ01000376.1:0-5879 GCF_003998845.1 Mesorhizobium sp. M4A.F.Ca.ET.022.05.2.1
CGCCAGCAACGTGCTGGCGGATGTCTCGCAGACCGTCACCGGCAGCCTGTCGATCGCCGCCAGCCAGACCATCGCCAGCTACTGGCTGCCACGCCGGCTGGCTGCCTTCCATGAGGCCTATCCCGCCGTCAGGCTGAATGTCAGCATCGGCAACACCAGCCAGGTCGAGACCCAGGTCCTCGACGGCACGGCGGATTTCGGCCTGGTCGAGGGGCGGACCGAATCCGATATCCTGCGGCGCGCCAAGGTCGATGTGGATCGCCTGCTGCTGGTCGTCGCTCCGTCGCATCCGAAGATCGCCGAACATGCGCCGGGCCGTCCCGATATCAGGGAGCTGCGCTGGATCATCAGGGAGGGCGGCTCGGGAACGCGCGAGGCGCTGGAGGATCTCGCGCGCCGCGAGGCGGTTCCGTTCGCGGATCTCAGGATATTCCTCGTCCTGCCCAGCAACGAGGCGATCCGCCAGGCGGTCGAGGCGGGCGCCGGCGCCACCATCATTTCGGAACTCGTCGTCGGCCGCGCCGTGGCCGAAGGCAGCCTGCGCTCGGTGCCGATCGACCTGCCGCGGCGCGACTTCGCCATCATCACCCACCGCGACCGCCAGCCGAGCCTCGCCCAGACGGCGCTGCGGGCGCATTTGGGAAAGGCGGACTTGCCGCCGGCGGACAGGGGCTGATCGGGAAGAAGGGCTTCAGGCGAATTTCCGCTGCGCATCAAGCGCCAGTCCAAGCCCGACCGAGCCGAACATGTCGCCCTCGATGACGGAGGCCTGCGGCACCAGCGAGAGGATCTGGCGTTTGGCGAGAGGGATCGCTGTCGAGCCACCGGTCAGGAACACGGCAGTTATGACGGAAGTGTCAACACCGGCATCCGCAATCGTCTGCCTCACGGTCTCGGTCACCCGGTCGATGTCGGCCCCGATCGTTGCCTCGAGGCCGGCGCGCGTGATCTCGGCTGCGAAGCGTGCGCCGGGCAGGGACACTTTCACCTCGGCGGCAGGCTGATCCGTCAGCGCGATCTTGGCCCTTTCCACCAGGCCCGCCAGCGCGTGGCCGTAGCGGTGCTCGACGATATGGATGAAGCGGCCGACGAGATCTGCGCGCTCGGCCTCGAAGCGGATTTGCTTCAGGTCCGTCATCGCCTTGGCGGTATAGACGAGGTTGATGCGCTGCCAGGTCGCCAGGTCGATGAAATAGCTCGCCGGTAGATTGCGCTTGCCGTCCTTGGTCGGCGTCAGATAGCCGAGTTCGGGCATTATGTGGGCGATGCTGAGCAGCCGGTCGAAGTCGGTGCCGCCGATATGGATGCCGCGGTTGGCCAGGATGTCGCCCTTGCGATCGTTCGAGCGGGCGCGCTCGGGCGAGACCCGCACCACCGAGAAGTCGGACGTGCCGCCGCCCATGTCGACGATCAGCGCCAGTTCCTCCCGGGCAACCTTCTGCTCGTAGTCGAGCGCCGCCGCGATCGGCTCGAACTGGAAGGCGATGTGCTTGAACCCCTGGGCGCGCGCCGCCTTTTCAAGCTCACTTTCCGCCCTCGCATCGGCCTCGGCGTCATCGTCGACGAATTGTACGGGCCGACCGAGCACGATGGTCTCGACCGGAGCGCGCGCGTCCTCTTCGAGGCGCTTCTTCAGATGGGCGATGAAGAAACCGATGATGTCGGTGAAGCCGATCAGGCGCGCCTTGATGCGGGTCTTCTCGTGAGCGAGCGAGCTGCCGAGCACGCTCTTCAGCGAGCGCATCAGCCGCCCCTCGATGCTGTCGGTGTAGTCGCTGATAGCACGGCGGCCGAAATAGGTATGGCCGTCCTCGAAGTTGAAGAAGACGGCGCTTGGCAATGTAGGTTGTTCACCTTCCAGCGCTACCAGTCGCGCCTGCCCGTTCCGGATCACGCCCACGGTGGAATTGGACGTGCCGAAATCGATGCCGCCGAATGCTGATTGCATAGCAGCCTCCTGTCATTGGTTCGTCGCAGCGGATCGCCGGCGCCGGCAAAGGCGCGGACGTCCGGATGGCCGGACCGTTCTGCCGAATTGAATGTGCGTGTTTGCCTTGGGAGGCGGCGGTTTATCGCATCATCGAAAAAAGGGAAAGCCTCTTTTCCCGGGGAGATCAATCCTTGCGGAAGACCAGCCGCCCCAGCCAGCCGGTCAGCATGGCGAGCGATACCGCGAAGACGCCGTAGAGAAAGGAATAGTCGTGCGCGACGCGGAAGATCGACTGCTCGAAACCGGATTTACGGATTTCGAGCTGGGCCGAGCTTTCCTTGATGAACATGCCGCTCTTGAACAGGAAGGCGCGCGCCTTGTGGGTGCCGACCGGAACGTCGGGCGCCAGCCTCACCGTGGCGCGGAACAGGTTCTGCGACAGGAACTGCACGCCGCCGACATTTTCGCTGTAGAGCCCGGTCGCCTTCTTGCGATCTCGCAGCGCGGCGGTGAACTCCTCGATCGTCGCCGGGCTGTCGGTCTCGTCGGCGGGCTTCATGTAGAGGTTGGCCGAGCCGAGCGACAGCTGCTTGTAGCTGTTCGGTTCGGTTATGTCCTGCAGCGGCCGCGTCGTGGCCACCGAATAGGACACCGGCACATTCTCGAACGTCTCCGACTCCAGATTGATCCAGACGCCGAGCACCCGGTCCTTGCGCCGCACCACCACCGGTCGCGGCGGGCCCTCGAGCACGACGATGACGTCGTAGCGCCCCTGGCGCGCAACCAGCGGATCGGGATTCTCCAGCGATCCGAAGATGGTCAGGTCGGCGCCGGAAAACCCGGCGGTGATCGAGACGGCGTCGGTCGACAGGCCGATCTGGATGCCTTCGACCGGCGGCGTCTGGGCCGCCGTCGGCGACGCGGCCGCGACGAGCAGAAGCAAGGCAGCGGCCGCGAACCCCCTCCACCCCGCCATCAGCTCAGGCCCGCCGCGGAAAGCGAATAGAGATTGGGCGGCGTGACGAACAGATCGATCGCCAGGCGGATGGCGACGGCCAGAACCAGCAGCGCCAGCAATGCCCTGAGCTGCTCACCGCGCAGCTTCTGGCCGGCCTTGGCGCCATATTGCGCGCCGGCGACACCGCCCGCCATCAATAGGAAGGCGAGCATCACATCGACCGTCTGGTTGGTGGTGGCGTGCACCAGCGTGGTGTAGGCCGAGGTGAAGATGATCTGGAACAGCGAGGTGCCGATGACGACGTTGGTCGGCACTTTCAGGAGATAGATCAGCGCCGGCACCATGATGAAGCCGCCGCCGACACCCATGATCGACGACAGGAAGCCGATGCCGGCGCCGAGCCCGAGCACCGGGATGACGCTGACGAACAGCTTCGAGGCGCGGAAGCGCATCTTCAACGGCAGTCGATGGATCCAGTTGTGCTGGCCGGATTTCTTCAGCACGGGTGCGGCGCCGCTGCGGGTGGCGCGCAGCGCATTGACGCTCTCGACCAGCATCAGCCCGCCGACGGTGCCGAGCAGCGCGACGTAGAGCAGCGAAATGAAGAGATCCAACTGGCCGAGCCGGCGCAGCACGGCAAACACATAGACACCGCCGGTCGAGCCGACGATGCCGCCCGCGAGCAGCACGCCGCCGAGCTTGAAGTCGAGCGTGCCGCGCTTCATGTGCGACAGCGCGCCGGAAAAGGAAGAGGCGATGACCTGGTTGGCGCCGGTGGCGACCGCGATGGCCGGCGGGATGTTGTAGAAGATCAGCAGCGGCGTGATGAGGAAGCCGCCGCCTACCCCGAACATGCCCGACAGGAAACCAACCGCCGCCCCCATGGCCAGCAGCACGAAGACGTTGACGGAAATTTCCGCGATCGGGAGATAGATGCCCACCCGTCAGTCTCGATCAGTTTGCCTGTCGGCGATGCAGCCGCAGCGTGCAGTCTCGCACCGAAAAGCCAATTTTTTCTTGCGCCGACGCGGCGGCGGGGACCAAACCCCGCCGCCGCGTCGAAACAAAAAACATCTCAATCAGTTAACAGGCAAATGTGTGGCAAGGACATCGCGGAAGCGACGCCTCTGCCGTTATTTGCGCGCCAGCAGCGCCTTGACCAGTTGTTCATCGACCTCGCCGGTCGGTTTCATCTTGTTGTCGGTCTGGAAGGCCATGATCGCGGTCTTGGTCTTGTCGCCCATCACGCCGTCGGCGCCGCCGGCTTCATAGCCGTTCTTGTTGAGGATCAGCTGGATGTTCTTGACCGCCTTCTTCATGTCGATGCTGGCGGTCGTCTGCGGCGTCCCCTCCTGCCAGGATTCGGGGATGTCGACGGAGTTGGCTGCCTGGTCGATCGGCTTTGCCTTCCACAGCTCGGCAGCGGCGCGCGCCCGCTCCAGCTGCCCCGGACGCAACGCATTGGCGATCTCGTCGCGCTTGGACGCAGCGTCCTTGTCGCCGGTCTTGGCGACGAGCGCGAACCATTTGTAGGATTCCTCCAGGTTCTGCTTCATGCCGACGCCCTTGGCCGCCAGGATGCCGAGATTGAACTGGCTGTCCTTGACGCCGCGGTCGGCCGCGGCCTGGAACCAGTGTGCCGCCGACTCATTGTCGGTCACGCCGTCCGCCGCCATGGCGAACAGCACGGCGAGATTGTGCATGGCGCTGGCGTTGCCCTGCTCGGCGGCGAGCTGGTAGTAGGTCTTGGCCTTCTTGATGTCGCGGGCGACGCCGATCCCCTTCTCGTAGAAATTGCCGATGCGGTATTCGGCCGGCGCGAGGCCGAGCTCGGCGGCCTTCTCGTACCACTTGGCCGCCGCCTTCATGTCCTCCTTGACGCCGCGCGATTCTGCATAGCGCGAGCCGACCTCGAACAGCGCCTTGGCGTCACCGCCGGCCGCCGCGTCGCGCAGGGCCTGCGGACCTGCGTCAGCCGGGATGTTATATGTCGCCGCCGCTGCCTCAGGCGCGGCGCCGGCGGGCGGAACCGCGCCGGTGGTGGCGGGCACCGTCGGCGCGGCGGTCGGCGCCGTGGCCATCGGCTCGGCGTCGGCATCCGCGTCCGTTGCTGGCGCCGCGGGCGCTGCAGCGGTGACATCCGGCGCCGTCGCAGCAGGCGCGGCCGAAGCCATGGGCGTTGGTGCCGGCTCAGTGGCGGCGGGCGCCGCCTGCTTCACCATATCGGCGTCCGTCGGCGGCACGGCCGCGGTCTGCGCGGGCGCCGCGTCCCTGACCGGTTCCGCTTGCCGCACGGCACGGGTCGGCGTCTCCTGCGCCGCGGAAGCCGCCTTTGGCTCGGCAATGGTCTTCGGTTCGGCCGGGGCGTTGAGCGAGGCCGTCTCCACCGGCTGGGCGGCGATGATCGGCGCGGCGTCGTTGCTGGCAACCGGGGCCGGATCGGAGAAGAAGGCCTTGCCAAGCTGCAGGCCGGCAAGCGCTAGCATGATCGCGGCCGCCGCCATCAGGATCGGCTTGCGCCGCGCCTTGAGCAGATCGCCGATCCTGAGCGCCTTGACCGGGCCGCCCATCGTCGACTGGCGCTTCAGCGCGTCGGCCTCGGCGGCGGCCGCTTGCGCTGCGCGCCTTGCGGCGGCGATGAAGTCGGACTTGGCCGCGTCGCTCTCGCTGCGCTTGACGGGCGGGCTACGCTCGTCGCGCACGCGCTTCATGATGGCGCTGAGGTCTGGTGCGCCGGAGCCTGGTTCCAGCGGCCGGTTGGCAAGTTTCGGATCGAGCGGCTGGTCGATGTCGACGCTTGGGGCGTCGACCTCAGGCGCCGAACCGGCGAGCGGCGGCGTATCCGCCTGCTTCTTGCCCCTGAAGGCGCGCGCCAGTCCGCCGAACATCGACTTCTTGCCGGCCTTCTCGCCCTTTTCGGCGATCGTGTCCGAACCGAGCGCCGCCATGGCGGCGCTCGGTTCGGACACGATCGCCGAAAAGGGCGAGAAG
>NZ_RZOJ01000377.1:0-5874 GCF_003998845.1 Mesorhizobium sp. M4A.F.Ca.ET.022.05.2.1
GTTCCTGTGGCGGCGCATCGCGCCATGGGCGAACATCTTCCAGGTGTTGGGGCTGGCGCCCTTCATCCTGCCGCCGGTCATCACGGCGCTCGGCTTCCTGAGCTTCTGGGCGACGGTCGGGCTGTTCGGCCAGTTCTTCACCGCCATCATCAGCCACTCGATCTTCTTCGTGACGCTGCCGCTGGTGACGCTGTCGCTGGGCTTCGCCTCGATCGACCGCTCGCTGGTCGAGGCGGCGGCGACGATGGGCGCCGACGACCGCAAGGTGCTGAAGACGGTGGTGCTGCCGCTGATCCTGCCCTATCTCGTCTCCGGCTACGCCTTCGCCTTCGTGCTGTCGCTCAACGAGTATATCGTTGCCTACATGACGATCGGCTTCACCACCGAGACATTGCCGATCAAGATCTTCAACGCGCTGCGCTACGGCTACACGCCAACGATGGCCGCGGTGTCGATCTTCTTCGTCGCGGTGGCGTCGCTGGTGTTCGGCTCGATCGCCAGGTTCGGCGACATCCGCAGGCTGCTCGGCGCCATGTCTTCCGACGGCAACTGAATACCCGTGAAACGCAACGGCCATCGATCCCGGTGGCCGTTCCTCAATGCCCGTAGGACAGCGCCGGCGTGATGCGGTCGCGCCGCAGCCAGCGCGCCAGCAGAAGTGCGGCCACCACCGCCAGTCCCGACGACAGGCCGATCCAGATGCCGACGCCGTTGAAGCCGAAATCGAAGGCGAGCAGCACGCCAAGCGGCAGGCCGACGCCCCAATATCCGATCGCGGCATAGATCATCGGCACCTTGGTGTCGTGCAGGCCGCGCAGCATGCCGGCCGTCACCGCCTGCGCGCCGTCGAAGATCTGGAATAGCGCGGCGAAGACCAGGAAGGAGACGGCAAGCGCGATCACCCTGGCATTGGCCGGATCGGTCAGATCGATGAAGGCGCTGATCAGGAGGTGCGGCCACAGGATCATCACCAGCCCCATCAGCGCCATGAAGGAAACGCCGATGACAAAGGCCGTCCAACCGGCGTGGGAGACGCCTTCCGGATTGCCGGCGCCATGAGCCAGGCCGACGCGCACCGTGACGGCCTGGTTGAGGCCGAGCGGTACCATGAAGGAGATCGAGGCGATCTGGATCGCGATGGCGTGCGCGGCCAGTGAGTCCGCATCGATCAGACCCATCAGCAGGGCCGCGGCGTTGAAGATCGTCACCTCGAAAGCGAGGATGCCGGCGATCGGCAGGCCGAGCCTGAGCAGACCCTTGAAGCGCGGCCAGTCGGAGCGCCAGAAGCGGCCGAACAGGTGGTAGCGGCGGAATTTCTGCTCGAGCATCACCACCGCCGCCAAACCGGCGAACATCAGCGTGCTGGACAGCGACGTGGCGAGGCCAGAGCCGGAAATGCCCATCGCCGCGACGCCGAGATTGCCGAACATGAACACCCAGTTGAAGAAGGCGTTGCAGGCGACGGCGACGAAGACGATGACCAGCGCCCAGCCCGGCCGCTCCAGCGCCGAGATGAAGGAACGCAGCACGATATAGCCGTAGAAGGGCAGCACCGCCCATTCCAGCCAGCGCAGATAGATGCCGGCCTGATGCGCCAGCCTGGGCTCCTGGCCCATGGCCAGAAGCACGCTCTCGCCGTGCCAGAGGAAGACCCAGATCGGGATCGAGATCAGGATCGCCAGCCACAGGCCCTGGCGCACGGTGCGGCGCAGGTCGCGCACCGAATGGCGGCGGCGACCGAGCTCGGTCGCCATCATCGGCGAGGTCGCCAGCATCAGGCCGAGACCGAAGATCAGCGGCATGAAATAGAGGTTGGCGCCGAGCGCGCCGGCTGCCAGCGTGTCCGGCCCCAGCCGGCCCATCATCATGACGTCGGTCGCGGTCATGGCGGTTTGGCCGAGATTGGTCAGCACCATCGGCCAGGCAAGCGCCAGCGTCGCCCTGATTTCCTGACGCCAAAGATTTTCCGGCGCGCGAGCGCCGGCTTCGATCGCAGACATTTTCCGCTCTTCAGACCACGGCGCGTCGGGACAGAGCCCGGAAGCCGCACACAAACGGCGCAAAATGGCGCCGTTTGCGTCGTCTATTGAACGAAATGCGACATGAAGGCAAGGAGGACGGGCGGCGAACCATTGAGCCAGCGGCGCCGGCGCCTCGTTCACTTGCCGCGCGGAGCCTGCTACGGGTTTCCGGGACGGGAGGAATGGATGACGTTCAGACAAAGGAAAAATACCGCCGCGATCCCGCGCACCGTGCCCTCCTTCGAGCATATCGTCACCGAAGCGAGCGACAGTTTCCTATGGCGTCTGGACGACTATCCGTGGGAACGCAACGTCTGGAACTTCCATCCGGAATACGAAATCCATTTGCTCAGGAAATCGTCGGGCGTGGCGCTGGTGGGCGATCATATCGGCGAGTTCGGGCCGGGTTACCTGGCGATCGTCGGCGGTGGCCTGCCGCATGACTGGGTGACCGCCGTGCAGCCCGGCGAGCTGATCGAAGGGCGCGATATCGTGCTGCAGTTCGATCCGCAGCGGCTGCGCGGCTCGGCGGGCCTGCTGCCGGAGCTGCGCGAGTTGGAGCCGTTCCTGGAGCGGTCGCTGCGCGGCATGGTCTTCCACGGACAGACGGCAATCGACGGCGCCGCGCTGCTGGAACGGATGGGCACGGTGCACGGGCTGCCACGGCTCTGCCTGTTCCTCGAGCTGGTCGACCTCTTGGCCAGCACCGATGAATACGAGCTGTTGTCGTCGCCCGATTTCTCGCCGCTGCTCGACGCCCAATCGCTCGACATCATCCAGCGCACGCTGACCTATCTGTTCCAGCACTTCGCCGAGGACCTGAAGCTGCCGGATGTGGCGGAGCTGGCCGGGATGAGCGAAAGCACATTCTCGCGCTTCTTCCAGAAGAACACAGGCAACAGCTTCAGCGACCATGTCGCCAAACTCAGGCTGTGGCAGGCCTGCAAGCTGCTTTCCGACACCGAGATCCCGATCACCGACATCTGCTTCCAGGTCGGCTACATGAACATCTCCAACTTTAACCGCGCCTTCCTGCGCAAGCACAAGATGACGCCGTCATCCTACCGCAAGCTGTCGCGGCAGCGGCTGGCGATGCGGGCCTGATCCGGTCGAGAACCGACTCCCAAAACAGCACTGATACTCGTGTGACAGGTCGGTCCCGCCTTGGTGGTTTTTTGCGCCGCACAATGCATAAAAGTACAGGTTTGCTGCAACGGGGCTTCTAGCGTGCCCCTTTGCAACTCCTCATTTTGGCGACGGGTGGCAAGTCGCTCGGGCGACGGTGAGGGTCGCTTAGCCCGAGGACAGCCGCTTCCCGCGACGATTCCTGGAGGAGAAAAACCAATGAAATCAACTCGGCTCGCTGCCAGCCTGGGCGCAGCTTTCGTGCTTACCGCTTCCGCTTCAACGATGGCGCTGGCGCAGGCGCCGGTCTGCTCGGCGCCGGTCAAGGTGCTGGCGCAGCCGCGCGACGGACTGACGCTGCTGGAGGACTCCAAGGACGAGTTCAAGAAGCTCTCCGGCGCCGGCTTCCAGATCGACTACCTCAACGAGAACGACCGCCGGGCAAAGTCGCGCGCCGATGCGTCCACCGTCGGCAACTACAACGTCTACTATGTCGACGAAGCCAATGTCGCGCTGTTCGCGTCGTCCGGCTGGATCGCGCCGCTCGCCGATTATTATCCGGCCGAATACGACTTCGCCGACTTCGATCCGGGCCGGCAGAAGGTCGCCACCTATGACGGCAAGGTCTGGTTCGCGCCGCTGACCGGCGGCGGCGACCTGATGGTCTATCGCAAGGACATTCTGGAGGCCGCCGGCATCCAGCCGCCGAAGACACTGGACGATCTGCTCGCCGACGTGCCGAAGCTGACCAATGCCGACAAAGGCATGTACGGCATCGCGCTGCGCGGCGCGCGCGGCTCGGGCGCCAATGTCTGGCGCTGGATGCCCTACTTCAAGGCCTATGGCGGCAAGTGGTTCGACGGCGATAAGCCGGCTTTCAATTCGGACGCCGCGGTCAAGGCGACCGAGACCTACCTCAAGCTGTTCAAGGATTCGGCGCCCGGCACGCAGACCGGCAGCTGGGATGAATCGACCGGCGCCTTCCTCTCCGGCCAGGTCGCCATCCTCGTCGAATCGACGCCGCTGTCGGGCATGGCGGTCGATCCGAAAACCTCGCAGGTGGTCGGCAAGGTCGGCTTCCTGCCGCCGCCCGCGCCACTGCCTGGCGGCGGCTACGGCCATGGCCTCGCCATCGCGACGAAGGCCAATCCGGACGACGCCTCGAAGAAGTGCGCCGGCTTGTTCGTCGCCTGGGCGACATCGAAGGAGAACGAGAAGCGCCGGCTCGACGCGCACCAGTTCGGCGAGCTCAACCGCACCAGCATCCTGTCCAGCAAGGAATTCGCCGACATCTACGGCGCCGATCTCGGCCAGGCGCTGGCCGAAACCGGCAAGGTGACGGCGGTGAACTTCTGGCAGGATCCGCGCTGGCCGGATCTCGGCGACCGCTGGGGCATCATCCTCGAAGAGCTGGTCACCGGCACGCGAACCGACATCAAGGGCAGCCTCAACGAGCTCGAGGCCTACGCCAACGAGCTGGTGAAGAAGAAGTAGTCCTCCCGTCCGCGGCGCGCGGTCCACGGCATTCGCCGAAATGCCGGACCTGCGCGCCGCGGGTTCTTCAGACCCGCCAACACCCGAAAGGCCCGCGAGGATAGGCCATGCGCCGACGCTCTTCCCTGCCCGTCACATTTCTTGTCCCGACGCTCGCCATCCTGCTGGTGCTGTCGATGGTGCCGACGCTCTACGCCATCGTCATCGCCCTGCAGAACCGCGAGCTGAGTTCGCCGGGCTATTCCTGGGTGTGGTTCTCGAATTTCGCCGAGCTTTTCCTCGACCGCCGCTTCCTCAACGCCGTCTGGGTCTCGGTCAAATGGGAGATCGTCACCGTCGTGGCGACCATGGTGGTTGCGATCGGGCTCGGCGTGCTGATGTTCGAAGTGGCGTCGCCGCGGCTGCGCAACATCTATTGCCTGCTGTTCATCATCCCGGTGCTTTTGCCGCGTGTCTCGGCGGCCTTCGTGTGGAAGTTCGCCTACCATCCGCTCTATGGCATCGCCACCTATCCCTACCGGCTGGTCACCGGCGGACTGATCTTCGATCCGCTCTCCAAGGCCTCGACCGCGCTGTTCGCAGTCGCCTCGGTCGATGTCTGGCAATGGGGGCTGTTCTTCGCCGTCATCATACTGAAGTTGCTTGAAACCTTGCCGCCGCAGCCGATCGAGGCGGCGCGGCTCGACCATGCCAAGCGCTGGCAGATCCACACCTATGTGACGCTGCCGATGCTCAAGGCGCCGCTGATCAGCCTGATGTTCGTCAAGATGATCGAGTCGCTGCGCTCCTTCGACCTGATCTATGTGATGACGCGCGGCGGGCCGGGCGTCGCGACCGAGACGCTCGATATGTATGCCTTCTCGCAAGGCTTCATCGAGTCCGGCAAAGTCTCCTACGCCTCGGCGATGGCCGTGCTGATGATGATCGCCACGGTCATCACCTTCACGCTGCTGTGGAAGCGGGTGCAGGCATGAAGCAATATCGGATAAGACCGGGCCGCCTGATCGCCAAGGCCATCCTGGCGCTGGCCGGATTCCTCGCCGTGTTTCCGCTCGTCTGGACGGCGCTCAATGCGCTGAAGAACAATGTCGACATCATCACGCGGGTGCCGCGCCTGGTGTTCACGCCGACGCTTGCCAACATCGCCTACATTCTCGGCCGCGACAGCGTCTTGACCGGGCTCTACAACTCGATCGTGGCCTGCGGTGCGGCGGTGCTGATCGGCATCGTGCTC
>NZ_RZOJ01000378.1:0-5869 GCF_003998845.1 Mesorhizobium sp. M4A.F.Ca.ET.022.05.2.1
CCGTCACCGGCGCGCTGTCGAGCGCACCGCCGGTGGTCCTCAAGCTCGCCGCCAAGCGCCGCCCGCGCCGCGCCCGGCCTGCCGCCAGGAAAGTGCCGGCAGCGGTTGCCGGCTGAGGGCCGGGCAGGGTGTCGCCTACTGGAAATTGAAATACAGCGCCGGCGGGTACTGCGACCCGTCGCCGGCCGGCGCCTTTGCCTCCGCGGCGGGCGTTATCCCACCTGTCGACGTGTTGTCGAGCGGCGGACGGGTTTCCTCGGCCTTGGCGGCGTTGTCTTGGTGCGCCGGGGCCTTCTTCTTGGCCTCCGCGCTCTGCGCGAGCACAAGCATGACGAGCAGCGCGGACAGCGCGGATAGAACGACTTTCATGACGGTTTCCTCCCTTGGTTCCACGGCATTCATTGCTTGAAACCGGACTCGTCGAGCAGCGCGACCTGCTTTCCGTCGATGTAGAAGCGGATCGCGTGCGCCTCGTTGTCGATGTCGATGCGCGTCGACTGCGCGGCCTGCGCAGCCGGGCCTTTGACATATTTCGAGGGAAGATCACCGGCCGGCGCGTAGCGGAAGAGCAGCGCCAATGCGATGCATCCGGCGGTAAATACAATGAAGGTCAGTCTGGAAGAGGCGCTCGAGGTCATCTGGTCGTTCCTTCAGGTTGAAGTGGCATTACGGTTCGGTTGCTCCAGGTTCCTGAGCCTGGTTTCGCCGTTGCTCGATTGAAGCGTGTCACTGCTCTGCGAAGGAAGACGTGCCCAGCCCACATTTCTGTGTGTTGTCCCGACGGCCTGCCCCTTGCCCGCGGCGAGCTTAGCGCCGGCCCGCGAACCGAGAAGGCAGCACGCGCGGAATGCCGTGGAATTCTTTGGAATTCCTGGAATATTAGCTTGTGGAAAAGTACAATGTAAGGATGCGCCAGGGCGTGTTATGGCTGACAGCGGACAGTAAGGGGCGGCCGCATGGCACAGCATATCGGGCAGAAATTGCGGCTGACTTCAGCCCTGCTGGGAACTGTCACCCGCAAGGAACTGGCGGCGGCCTTCCGGGCTGTCAATCCGAAGACCGCGTTCGATCTCGGCCGCGCCGACAAATGGCTGCAGGGCCGCGCCCAGCCCCGTGAGCACAGCGTCTACGACGATTGGGCGAAGCTGCTTCGCCTGGAGCACCCGGGCGCCTGGATCGCCGACTGCGATCTGCCGGATTTCATCGCCACCATTTCCGACCATCACGGCGTCGACAGGGCCGAGCTCGAACGCCGCGCCAGCGCCCAGTTCGAGACGGCGTCCAGCCATGAAGAGCGCAGCCTCGCCTTCGCGCTCGCCGGAACCTACGCATGCTATTCGCGCGCCTGGTCGCCCTATTTTCGCGGCCAGTTCATCAAGGGCATCCTGTCGATCGAGCCAGGGCCTGGCATGCATGGCCTGACCGCCACCTATCGCGAGTCCTTGCCGACCGGCCAGCTGGTGCTTGGCGGTCCGGTCACGCCGGCCAAGCGCGCCCTTTACGTGCATCTGAAGGAAGTCGGCGGCGATGCCCAGTTCTTCATCAGCCTGTTCCCGCAGTCGCAGCCGGGCAGCGTGCTTGGCGGCTATATGTGCGGCACCGCCATCATCGGCCCGGAGGCGCAGCCATCGCTGACAAGGATCCTCATCGTGCGTCTGCGCGCTCCAGTGCCGGGCGCCGCCTCATGGGGCGGATACCTGTTGCCCGACCAGTCGATATCGGGTGATCTGGCATCGCTCGGCATCGCCATCGAGCAGCCGGAGCAGGTCGACCGGCAGCTCACGCGCTTCCTGGTCGGCGGCAGCGATGGCGGCGTCCACCAGGTCCCGCCGGCCGAGTTCCGTGCCATCCTGGACGTCTTCGACCGCCATTGGCTGCGGCACTCGGGCGCCTGAGCAGTCCCCACAAGGAAAGAAGGGATCGCGCAATATCCCCTCACGCCGCGCCGGAGACCGAGAGAAGAAGCCGTGCCGGGTGTTTTAGTCATCCTTCAAATCTTCGGCTTCGTCCTTGAGCTTGGTCCAGTCGGCACCATGCTTGCGCAACAAGGCGCGCGCCTGTTTCGGCGAGACGTCGGCAATTTCCGTCAGGTGCTCCACCTCCAGCTCTTGCCCTTTCACCACGCGGCTCGCCTGCTTTTTTTCTTTCTTTTCTTTGGTGGCCATCTCTGTGTCCTTCTTCTTGCATCATCGGATCAACGAGGACCGAGAAGTGTTGGTTCCGGTTCCCACATTGTCGCTTGGCGGCTTGAGGTCCGGCCACGGTTGGTCGAGATTTGGTCGAGGCGGCGGCAGACCTGGCCGCCGGCAACGGCGCCCGCCGCGCCCAGTCTCTAGTCGGTCTTGCGCGGCACGATATAGCTGGTGACGGTCTTGTTCCCCACACCGCGCGTCACCGTTACGATCGCATGGCCGGCCGGCAGTGAACCTGTAATACTCAGGTCGATCTCTCGGCAGCGGCCGATGATTTCGCCGTTAGGCGATCTGGCAAGACGCTCCTTCAATGACGCCCGGCATTCCTGGACCGACATGTAGAGGTCGGGCGGCGAATCGATAGGTCGGCAGACGGAGGTCTGTCCTGGGCTGCACGAAAGCAAAATCATCACCGCCGCGACCGCCGGATCCATTCTTGAAATTCTCCATTGTGGCAAGCGTCAACGCGTAAGGGCGGGCTTAGTTTCGAAACTGCTAAAGTATGAAGGCTGAAGCTGGCTGGCGGGACACATCGATTCCTCCGCGGCGAGGGCTTCGGAAAGGACCGGACTGCGCAGGTTCCATTGAAAAGATGCTTGGCGAGCCAAGGATTTTCAGCCGAGTGCCATTCCAATCGCCAAGAACATGATGGCGACCGCGAACACCGGGGTGAGTAGCCAGCGTGCCTGATCGACGCTCTTATCCATGGATTCCTCTCCTGAACCTTGTAGCGAGCAACGAAGGCGGGCAATCAAGGGTTCCGGTTGCCGCCCCTGACGAGGCTATTGCGCCTGATAAGGTCGTACACGGTTCAGACCTAGGTCCTCATCGCGGAACGTTTGCAAAAACCTGGCGTTGGGTCTGCTTGCAGCGTGAAGACAATGTCGTCTGGCGCAACCACACCACCAGGAGGAAACTATGAAAATCTATCTCGCCGCAGCCGCTGCGGGGTTTTTGCTGCTGGCCGGTATCGGGGCTGCCGCCGCCGACACCCTGATCATTCAGCCGGAACAGGAAACGGTCATCCGGGAATATGTGAAGAAGAAGCCCCTGGCCTCGGTAGCGCTTCCTGGCGTGGAGCTCAACATCGGCACGACTCTTCCCGATACAGTCGAGCTTTATGAAGTTCCCGACGTGCAATACCGCTACGTCGTGATCGACAACCGGACGGTCCTCGTTGATCCGGGCACGCGCAAGATCATCAAAGTTTACGAATAGGCCAAACGCTTCAGCTCAGGCCCGCTGCATTTCGGTGCGGCGGGCCTTCAAGTCGCTCAAATATCGAGGAGCCATGCATGTTGGACCGTGAGATCGGGCAATCCCACGCCTTGGGACTGCGCGTAGCCGCCCTGAGGGCGAGGATGCGGGAAGCCCGCATTACCGAACACGAGATGAAGACCTTCCGGAAGGTCGCCGCGGTGATGGAAGACGGCCAGGGCCAGATTGGTGGCGACGACCTGATCGCCATATCCTTCGTGGCCGAAACCGAATAACGAGCCGGTGGGCCGGCTGTGAGGGCCCCAGGGCGTTGCGGGTCCACGCCCTGGTCGTCTTATCGGCCTTCGCCGGACGCGGCGTCGTTGTCTTTTGCGGCCCAGATTGCCCTAATTCGATCGCTGGCTTCCAGGTAAGCCATGTCGATTAGGTAGGTCAGAAGATCCTCACCGTCTGACCGCGCTCGCTCGCGGACTTCCCTCAACATTGCCTGGGCGAAGTGCAGGTTCCCTAGGCGGGTGGACTGTTCCATATGCGTTCCCAACCCTAAGTATTTCGCTTCCAAAAGTTATTAGACTAGTCTTACGTGATAATTACCGCTGCCAGGCAAAATTGGATTTGCAGCCGGCGAAACCGGCCCGCCGCTCGAAAGTGGGCCATGGCATGATCGCGGAGGGCTGCCACAACGCTCGGCGGCGTTAACCATGCCCTCGATTGTTGTCGAACCAACAGTGCGCCTTTCCCGTTTCGAAGCCATGCAGGATCATGGAAAGGCGAGATTCCGCTGTCGTCCAGAACCTTCGGGAAGCTGGATGGTGTGGGATGAGTCCGACAACGCTCCTGGTACCTTGGGAGGCCGCTCACTGGTCGGTCGCACCTGGCAGCGCGCCAAAGTGGCCTGCGATCTGCTGGCGCGCATTTATGACAACCGGCTGGATGCTCGATCGCTTGGCAAGCCGCGTGCCCACCCGGTGGATCGTGTCGACGAGCTCATCTCTTCCATCCGCAGGGCACGCGACTAGAGCATGATGCCGAAAAGTGTGAAGCGGGTTTCGGACGACATCATGCTCTATCTCTTTGATTTAGAGCCGGATTCAGATTTCAGGTCGATTCGACCTGAAATCATCCGGCTCTAGGGGGCGGTCAGAACGCGGTCCGGCGGCCCCATGCGACTCGCGGGCGGCCGCTGGGCCTAACCAATCGGGGCGAGCGCTGCCGGCCGGCGCCCGGTTCATCGGACCGTCATGAAACTGCGGCAAGTTGGGCGGGCAGTTCCCAACCTCCAAGAGCCATCTCGCCCGGTCACGCCGGGCGAGCTTTTTTGCTCGTTTGTCATTGGGCCGCGGTACGGCCGGCACGAAACCAAATCATCGACCGCGCGTTTCCAACCCAGCGAGGTCTTCTCGCTATCGACACCAAATCTGCCCGCCGGCCGCACACCGGCGGGCTTTCTTTGCAGCGGCCGCTGCCTGAATGGGCTCGGCTGGGTCAGGCGCCCACTTGCGATCGCAAGCCCATTCCCCTCACGCCGACCAGAAATACCTGACCGTGTGGAAGAACACCGGGGCGGCGAAGACCAGGCTGTCGGCGCGGTCCATCATGCCGCCATGGCCCTCGATCAGATGGCCCCAGTCCTTCACGCCCTGGTCGCGCTTGATGGCCGAGGCGACCAGGCCGCCGAGAAAACCCATCAGACAGGCGACAAGGGCGACGGCGGCCGCCTGCAGCGGCGAGAACGGCGTCAGGAACGACAACAGCGCGCCAAGCAGGCTGGAGGCGGCGAGCCCGCCGACCAGCCCTTCCCAGGTTTTCGACGGCGACACGGTCGGCGACAGCAGGTGTTTTCCGAACAGCTTGCCGAAGATGTATTGCAGCACGTCGCTGCCCTGCACGGTGATGATCAGGAAGGCGATGAGCAGGAGGTTGCGGCCCTCGAAGCCCGGCACGTCGAGCGTCAGCAGCGCCGGCACGTGGCTGACGAAGTAGACCGAGATCATGATCGCCCATTGCTGTGCCGAGACGCGCTCGAGGAAGCGCTCGGTGTCGCCGTTGAGCGCGGTGATCGCCGGCATCAGCAGAAAGCAGTAGACCGGGATGAAGATGGTGAAGAGCCCGTACCACGCCGTCCACACCAGCCAGTACTGGAATGGGATGATGATGGCGAACATGCCGAGCAGCACCCAGTGGTCGCTGCGCCGGCTGTGCGTCAGCGTCACGAATTCGCGCAGCGCCGCGAACGAGATCAGCGCGAACAGGATGGTCATGCCGGCATGGCCGAAGAAGAAGGCGACGGTGATCGCCACCACCATCACCCACCAGGCGTTGATGCGCTGGGTGAGATTGACGAGCGTCGGCGACAGCGGCTTCGGCGCTCGCCATGACAAGATGCCGGCGGTGACGCTGGCCGTCGACAGCACCGCGACCAGGCCGGCGATCAGGATCATGGTTTCATGTATCGGCGG
>NZ_RZOJ01000379.1:0-5804 GCF_003998845.1 Mesorhizobium sp. M4A.F.Ca.ET.022.05.2.1
GCCGGCGCTCCTCGATGATCCTCAGCTCGCGCGCATTGAGCGCGCCGAGCGCCGCCTTCAGCCACAGCGAGCGGCGCTCGATGTCGATCGTGTCGCCGACGACCTCGTCCGGCAGGGGATCGTCCGAGATCAGGAAATCCATGCGCTCGGCCGGGCCGGAATCGTCGCCAAGCGGCGCATTGAGCGAGCTGTCGGGCGCGGAGAGGCGCGAATCCATCATCGCCACGTCGGCTTCGGGCACGCCGAGCGCCGCCGACACCTCGCGATAGAGCGAGGCGTTGGAGATCGGCTCGGCGCCATTCGCCAGCCGGGCGCGCAGGCGCCGGAGGTTGAAGAACAGCGCCTTTTGCGCCGAACTGGTGCCGCCGCGCACGATCGACCAGTTGCGCAGGATGTAATCCTGCATCGAGGCTCGGATCCACCAAGTGGCATAGGTCGAGAAACGCACCTCGCGCTCCGGTTCGAAGCGCGCGGCCGCCTCGAGCAGGCCGACATGGCCCTCCTGGATCAGGTCGCCGAGCGGCAGGCCGTAGTGGCGGAACCTCGAGGCCATGGAGATGACCAGCCGCATATGGGCGACGGTGATGCGGTGCAGTGCCTGCTGGTCGTTATCCTCTTTCCAGCGCAAGGCCAGGAGATGCTCCTCCTCGCGCTCCAGATAGGGCGCCTTCATCGCCGCGCGGACCATCGTCCGTCCTGCCGTGTCCTCAATCATGCCGCGCTCCCTTGTCCTGACGTCACGGACATTTCGGTGTCCGATCCCTTCAGCGGCGTCAGCGGCGGTTGAAATGGCGGCGCCGCGCCCTACAAAGCCAAGAACGTGCCATGCAGTGGAATGTTCCGCCGCGACGGCCGGACGGCCTTGTGTTGTCTTGGAGACGAGACAAATGGCCGGAGCGGGAGTTATGGGCCGTTTCTGGTACGAGACGGAGAATCTCGTTTCTGGAATGCCATACTTTTGAAATCTGGTTCCTTATTTCGCGCATCTCTATCTGTCAGTTTCCGGCTCTTACACCGCGCCGGGGCACCGGCCAAAACGGGATCACAGAAAAATGAAATGGCTTAAATCGCTCATCATCGCCGGAACGCTGCAGGCTCTGGCGGTCACCGCCGGGCATGCCGGCGCCAATCTCGACCAGATCAAGCAGGCCGGCGTCATCAAGGTCGGCACGGAAGGCACCTATGCGCCCTTCACCTATCATGACGCCTCGGGCGCGCTGGTCGGCTTCGACGTCGAAATCGCCAAGGCGGTCGCGGACAAGCTCGGCGTGAAGGTGGAATTCCTCGAAGGCAAGTGGGATGGCCTGATCGCCGGCCTCGACGCCAACCGCTACGACGCCGTCATCAACGAGGTCGGCATCACCGACGCGCGCAAGGCCAAATATGATTTCTCCGATCCCTACATCGCCTCCAAGGCGGTGCTGATCGTGCGCGGTGACGACACCGAGATCAAGACCTTCGCCGACCTCAAGGGCAAGAAGGCGGCGCAGTCGCTGACCTCCAATTACGGCAAGCTCGCCGAGATCAACGGCGCCGAGCTCGTCGGTACCGACGGCTTCGACCAGTCGATCCAGCTTCTGCTCACCGGCCGCGCCGACGCCACCATCAACGACAGCCTGTCCTTCCTCGATTTCAAGAAGCACAAGCCCGACGCCAATGTGAAGATCGCCGCGCAGGAAGAGAACGCCGACTATTCCGGCGTCATCGTGCGCAAGGGCGATCCGGAACTGGTCGCCGCGATCAACAAGGCGCTGGCCGACATCAAGGCGGACGGCACCTACAAGAAGATCGCCGACACCTATTTCGGCCAGGACGTTTCGCAGTAAATCCGCCTGATCGGGCCGCGAATCGGCCCCAGGACATCGGCGGGCCGTCTTTGACGGCTCGCCGATTTTCGCGTGATATGCGCCCGCAGTCTTCGCCGCAGCCGCACGTCGCGACGCGGGCTCTACCGACGCCTGTTCAGGCTGCATCTGGCAAGGAGAGGGCCCCGTGCCGCACTGGCTGCAATTAATGCTGGAATCGCTGCCGACCCTGTTATGGGCGGCGCTGATCTTCACCGTGCCGCTGACGCTTTTGTCGTTCGCCTGCGGCCTCGCCGCCGGGCTGGCCACGGCGCTGCTCAGGCTGTTCGGCCCAAAGCCGCTGGCGGCCGTGGCCCGCTTCTATGTCTGGATATTCCGTGGCACACCGCTCCTGGTGCAGCTGTTCCTGATCTTCTACGGTCTGCCCTCGATCGGCATTCTGCTCGATGCCTTTCCCGCGGCGCTGATCGGCTTCACGCTCAACATCGGCGCCTACACGTCGGAGATCATCCGCGCCGTCATCGGCTCGGTGCCGAAAGGGCAGTGGGAGGCGTCCTATTCGATCGGCATGACCTGGAGCCAGTCGATGCGGCGCACGATTCTGCCGCAAGCAGGGCGCGTCGCCGTGCCGCCGCTTTCCAACACCTTCATCTCTCTGGTCAAGGACACCTCGCTGGCGGCCGCCATCACCGTGCCGGAGATGTTCCAGGCGGCGCAGCGCATCGTCGCCACCACCTACGAGCCGCTGATCCTCTACATCGAGGCGGCGGCGCTCTACCTAGTGATGAGCTCGGTGCTGTCGGTGCTGCAGGCGCGGCTGGAGGTACGCCTCAACCGCTACGGCGGCTTCCTGGAGGCGAATGCATGATCGGCCTCGACAACATCGAGAAGCGGTTCGGCGACAATCTCGTCCTGAAGGGTGTCACCGTCAGCATCGAGGAAGGTAGCGTGACGGCGCTTGTCGGCCCCTCTGGGGGCGGAAAAAGCACTCTTCTGCGCTGCATCAATCTGTTGGAGATTCCAAGCTCGGGCACGCTGCGCATCGGTGAGGAGACGCTGCAGTTCCGTCCGGGGGTCAAGGTACCCGCCAGGGACATCCAGCGCATTCGCCTGCAGACAGGCATGGTGTTCCAGAACTTCCAGCTGTTCCCGCATCGCACCGCGATCGAGAACGTCATGGAAGGGCTGGTGACGGTGCTGAGATGGACGGCCGGCAGAGCCCGCGAACGGGCAATGGCCCTGCTCGAGAAGGTCGGCATGGCGCACAAGGCCGATGCCTGGCCGGCGACGCTGTCAGGCGGCCAGCAGCAGCGTGTTGCGATCGCCCGGGCGCTGGCGCCGTCGCCGCGTGTGCTGCTGTGCGACGAGCCGACCTCGGCGCTCGACCCGGAGCTCGCGCAGGAAGTGGTCGACGTGCTCGGCCAGCTCGCCCGGGAAGGCACGACCATGGTGATGGCCACGCACGATCTGAGGCTCGCCTCCAAGATCGCGCAGGAGGTGGTGTTCCTGGATGCCGGCGTCGTGGTCGAGAAAGGTCCGGCCTCGGTCGTGTTCGACAGGCCGGAGCGCGAGCGGACCAAGCGCTTCATTGCCTCGCTGAGGCAGGAATCGCACAGGGAAACTGGCGGCGAGTAGCCTTCCGAAACAAAAAACCCGGCACGAGGCCGGGTTTTCTGAATTCGCGAAGGAAAAAAGCTCAGGCAGCTTCTTCCTGTTCGGCTTCCTCATTGTCGGCCTTGGCGCCGCGCTTCGGGCCCTTGTTGAGGTTGACCTCGATAAGGCGCACCGCCTCGGTCTCCGACATGCGGTTGACGGCAGCGATCTCGCGGGCCATGCGATCGAGCGCGGCCTCGTAAAGCTGGCGCTCGGAATAGGACTGCTCCGGCTGGTTGTCGGCGCGGTAGAGGTCGCGCACGACTTCCGAGATCGAGATCAGGTCGCCCGAGTTGATCTTGGCATCATATTCCTGGGCGCGGCGCGACCACATGGTGCGCTTGATGCGGGCACGGCCCTGCACAACCTTAAGCGCGCGGTCGACATAATCCTCTTCCGACAGCTTGCGCATGCCGATGGAGGTCGCCTTGGCGACCGGCACCTTGAGGCGCATCTTGTCCTTCTGGAAGTCGATGACGAACAGTTCCAGCTTGTGGCCGGCGACTTCCTGCTCGTCGATCGAGACGATCTGGCCGACGCCGTGCGCCGGATAGACGATGAACTCGCCGGTCTTGAAACCGTGACGCGCTGCGTTGGACTTCTTCTGCGGGGTGATCGTTGCCATTACGCCCTGAACTCCTTGTTGTAGCGCCGGCATGGCGGCGCCGGCTGAACTCGCGCGATCGGGATCGCCGACCGTTAGCCGCACAACAGATGAGCCCATCCGGAAAAAGCCAGGGCCAGCACACCGCATAATTGCGACCGCCTGCCCCAGATCGCTCTGGTCCGGATTGAGAAGCTCACCTTTCAGTGATTTGGGGCGTTTGCGCCATAAATCGACGTTGTGTCACCGGCATGTTTGGCTGATGTAGCACAAAAAGTCGGAAGAATCAAGGTTTTGCTGCATTCGCGAAGGCCAAGCGCCGCCGCTGCCTGTCAAGGCAGTTCCTGTTTCATGCCCGTTACGTTACGTCATGCCGGCCGGACCGGCACCGTCACTTTTGATTTTGCGCATGATCCTTTCCGAAAATCGGAACCGATTTTCGGGGTCATGCGCTAGTCGCCTTCGCCGGGCTCGGCCGAGAAATATTTCTCGAACTTGCCGGTCTCGCCGTCGAAGTTTTTCGCGTCGGCCGGCGGTTCCTTCTTGGCGGTGATGTTCGGCCACTTCTCGGCATATTCGGTGTTGATCTGCAGCCATTTCTCAAGCCCCGGCTCGGTATCCGGCTTAATCGCGTCGGCCGGGCATTCCGGCTCGCAGACGCCGCAGTCGATGCACTCGTCCGGATGGATGACGAGCATGTTCTCGCCTTCGTAGAAACAGTCGACCGGACAGACCTCGATGCAGTCCATGTATTTGCATTTTATGCAATTGTCGGTCACGACATAGGTCATCGCAGGCTCCGGGACGTCCCATTTCTGCTGGGTTTTTTGGTGAGGTAACGCCTTTGCCGGTCGCTGGCAAGGGTGGCCATTCCTGACGCTGCCGTCGCGCCCGGAATGGAGTTGCAGAACCTCGATGCGGTTGAGATCGTTCCCGCCTCAATCCTCGCCGAGCAGCCGGTCGGTTTCCCGCCTTTCTTTCTTGGTCGGGCGGCCGCTGCCGGCCTCGCGTAAAGCCGGAAGAGCGTCCGGAACGGCCTCGCCCTTCGGCGTGGGTTGCGGCGACATATCCTCATAGAGCAGGCGTGCCTCCTCGGCGGGGCCGCGCCTGGCGCCGGCGCCGAGCACTTTCCAGACCAGGATTCGCCGGTCCAGCGTGATTGTCAGCACGTCGCCGGGCCGGACAATGTCGGAGGCCTGCGCTGCTTTGTCGCGATTGATGCGCACGCGGCCAGCGACCACGAGCTTCGCCGCCAGCGAGCGAGATTTCACCGCGCGCGAGAAGAACAGCCATTTGTCGATGCGCTGGCGGGCATCGGTGACCATCGTACCCGCGGGCTACTTCTTCAGCTGGTCGCGCAAGGCGGCGAGCTTGGCGAAGGGCGAGTCCGGATCGAAGCGCGCCGGGCGTTCGTCGCGCGGCTTGGCCTGGAAGGCAGGCTTGCCGGCTTGCGCGCCGCCCTTGCCATCCTGCCGGCCGCCTTTCCAGTCGGGCCTGCCGTCGCGGCGGTCGGGACGCTCGCCTTGCGGCCTGCCTTCGCGCCGCTCGCCAGCCTCGCCTGGCGGCCTCGGCTTGAACTTGGAGCGGTCGAAGCGCGGCTTGCCGGCACCGTCGCGCTGGTCGCGGCGCCCGTCATTCGGGCGTCCGCCCGGCTGGCCGGCCGCTTCGCCAGTTGCGTCGGACCGGCCGCCCTGCGCGGCCGGTCCGTTGCGCGGGCGATTGTCGCGGCGGTTGTCGTGCCG
>NZ_RZOJ01000037.1:0-29525 GCF_003998845.1 Mesorhizobium sp. M4A.F.Ca.ET.022.05.2.1
GACCAGCTCCGCCTCTCTCGATCGCATCGCCGCCGCCACCGGTTTCGGCGATCCCGGCCGCATGCGCCGCGCCTTCATGCGCGGCTTCGGCCAGCCGACCCAGGCGCTGCGGCGCTCGGCGCGGCGATAGCGGCCGCCCCGCGTCAGCCCAGCTCGAGCGTGGTTATGCCGAAGACCCTGGCTTGCGCGTTTGCCGGCACGCCTCTCCGATACATCCGGGTCGTGCTGAAGCCGGGCGACAGGCCGGCGGCCCGAAGCGCTGCGGTGAAATCCGCATTGGCCACCGGCACGTCGATGTGCAGCGTGCCCCTCATCATGTCGGCCAGCGCAGCCAGCAGCCGCAGCGCGGTCTCGGTATCGTCGGCGAACAGCGGCCCGACCTTGAAACCTTCCCGGCACTGACGCGCCACGCCGTAGCCGCAAATCCGGCCGGCTTTCATGGCCAGCAAGGCAACGCGCGGCGGCTGCAGCCATCCTTCGAGAAAGGCCGGCCGTGGCGCCGGGAAACAGCCGCGGTCATAGGCGAGGACGTCGGCAAGCCGACCGGGCGTCGGTGGCCGGATGTCGCCGCCCCCGGGCAGACCCGCGGCATGGCCGCTGTAGCGGAGCGTCTCGTAGACGGGCTGAAATCCCATGCGCCGGTAGTTGGGCTGCTGCTCGACGACACCGTCGAGGCCGATCGTGCGATTGCCGAGCCGCGCCATGCCGGCGTCCCAGACCGCCCTGCCATGCCCCTTGCCGCGCCGGTCGGGACGGCAGATATAGAGGCCGATGAAGCCGAAGCGGTCGCCATAGGCAACCGCCGAGATGCCGGCCACCATCCCGCCGTCGACGAAGGCGCCGATGAAACCTTCGGGATCTGCCGCCTGGAACACGGCGGCATCGCCAAAGCCTGGATTCCAGCCTTCGCCCGCGGCCCAGTCGACAAGCATTTCCACCTCTTGCGAGGCGAGCAAGCGGATTGTTCTCGGCATCGTATCACTCGGCGGCGACGTCACCCGGGGCGAAGGATTTCAGCACGCCACGATAGGGCTTTGCCAGCGGGTTTGCATAGGCGCCGCGTTTGGATGTTGACAGGCCAAGCGCAATCAGCGCCTCGGCCTGCTTCACCGCAGCGCCGACGCCGTCGATGATCGGCAGGCGGAAATCCCGTTGCAGTTCGGCGGCAAGATCGGCCATTCCGGCGCAGCCGAGCACGATCGCCTCGGCGCGATCCCGCTCGATCGCACGCGCGATCTCGTCACGCAGCTTGACGATGGCGCCTGATGCCGGGTCTTCCAGCGCCAGGACCGGAATGTCGGCGGCGCGCACGCGGGCCCGCGCGGCCATGCCGTAGCGCCGCACCAGCTCCTCGACCGGCACCCGTGAGCGTTCGGTGGTGGTCACCACGCTGAAGCGCTGAGCAATGAAGGACGCGAGGCTGAGCGCCGCCTCACAGATGCCGATGACCGGGATGTTCGCCATGGCGCGCGCCGCGTCCAGTCCGGTGTCGTCAAAACAGGCGATGATCGCCGCCTGCGCGCCGGCGCGCTCGCCGGCGGCGATCTCAACCAGCAGGCCGGGCACCGCAAGTGCCTCGTCATAATAGCCCTCTATAGACACAGGCCCCATCGACGAGGTAACGGCGGCGATCTCCGTCGAGGCGCCAGCAACCGAGCGGGCGGCCATCGCGATCGTTTCGGTCATGCTGGCGGTCGTGTTCGGATTTACCACGAGGATCTGCACGTCGGCTCCGTTCAGGCCCGCGCCCGGCGGCGGCCGACATAGACGATCGCGCCGAGCGTCGCCAGGATCACCAAAAAGGAGAACACGGTCGTCACCGTGCCCAGCGCGTAGAGCACCGGCGTCGTCACATTGGTCGTCATGCCGTAGATCTCGAGCGGCAGCGTGTTGAAGGTGCCCGACGTCATCAGCGTGCGGGCGAACTCGTCATAGGAGAGTGTGAAGCCGAACAGGCCGACGCCGATCAGGCTGGGCGCGATCATCGGCAGAACCACATGCGCGAAGGTCTGCCAGGCGGTGGCGCCAAGGTCGCGAGCGGCCTCCTCATAGGCCGGCGAGAACCGGTTGAAGACGGCGAACATGATCAGCACGCCGAAGGGCAAGGTCCAGGTCAGATGCGCGCCGAAGGCCGAGGTGTACCAGGCCGGACGAAAGCCGATCTGCTGGAAGACGACACCGATGCCGAGGCTGATGATGATCGACGGCACGACCAGGCTGGCGACGGCGAGATAGAACAGCGCCGTGGCGCCGCGGAACTTGCGGCGGAAGGCAAGCCCGGCGAGCAGTGAGACGATGACGGTCACCGCCATCACCATCAGGCCGAGCGCCAGCGAACGCCTGAAGCTGCCGCCGAAATCGCCCACCGCCTGCTTCTCGAACAGGTTGGCGAACCAGTGCAGCGAGACGCCGTTGAGCGGAAAGGTCAGGCCGCCATTCTCACCCTGGAAGGACAGGATCAGGATCGCCGACAGCGGCCCGTAGAGGAACAGCACGAACAGAGCGAAGAAGGCCGCCAGCCCGTAGAATTCGAGAGTGCGCTTCTCGCGGTTCATCGCCTCAGAGCTCCTTGCGGATGTCGACGATGCGCAGGATGCCGGCGACCATCAGGAGCACCAGCACCAGAAGCACGGCCGCGTTGGCGGCGGCGGCCGGATATTGCAGCAGCGACATCTGGTTCTTCATCATCAGCGCGACGGAGGCGCTCTGTCCGCCCGACATCACCTGCACGGTGGAAAAATCGGCCATCACAAGCGTGACGACAAAGATGGTGCCGATCGCCATGCCGGGCTTCGCGAGTGGGATGACGACATTCCACAGGATCTGCCAGCCGGAAGCGCCGGCGTCGCGCGCGGCCTCGAACAGCGAGCGGTCGATGCGCATCAGCGTGTTGAAGATCGGCGTCACCATGAACAGCGTGTAGAGATGCACCATGGCGAGCACGACGGCGAATTCGGAATAGAGCAGCCATTCGATCGGCCTCGGTACCAGCCCCAGATGCACCAGCGTCGAGTTGACCAGGCCGTTGCGGCCGAGCACCGGAATCCACGAGATCATGCGGATGATGTTGGAGGTCAGGAACGGCACGGTGCAGACCAGGAACAGCACCATCTGCATGGCCGTGGTGCGGATGTGGAAGGCGAGGAAATAGGCGACCCAGAAGCCGATGAAGAGCGTCAACGCCCAGACGATGGCAGTGTATTTCAGCGTGTTGAGATAGGTCTTCCAGGTGACCCAGGAACCGAGCACGTCGGAATAGTTGGTCGTCAGGAAATCCGGATACATCGCCGCGAAGTCGTAGTCCCAGAAGCTGACGACGACGATCATCAGGATCGGCAGCAGCAGGAACGCGCCGAGGATCAGCGCGAGCGGCGTCGCCTGCAGATAGGGCGCGATGGCGCCGATCGAGAACCGGTGGCGCCTGGCGGGCCTGGCCGCGGCCATTGCAGGGCGTTCGAGCGCGACTGTCATGCGGGATATCCGACGAGCGGTTGTGTTTGCGGATGACGGCGGCGTCGCCGCCGTCATCCGCGATCAGTGCATCACGCCGCGATGAACTCGTTCCAGCGCTTCACCATGTAGCGGTCCTCGTCCATCACCGAGTTCCAGCAGGCAACCTTGCCCATGCGCTCGACGAAGGAACCGCCGTCACGCACCGCGCCAGCCTTCTCCATCACCTTGCCGTCCGGCGCGACGATGTCGCCCTTTGCCGGCTTGCCCTCGACCCAGAAGCCCCATTCATCCTCGGACATGAACTGCTTGGCCGTGTCCATGGCGGCGGAATAGTAGCCCTGGCGGTTAAGATAGGCGCCGACCCAACCGGACAGGTACCAGTTGATGTATTCATAGGCCGCGTCGAGCTCGGCGCCCTTGAGATGCGCCGCGAGGCCGAGGCCGCCGCCCCACGACCGATAGCCTTCCTTGAGCGGCTGATATTTGCAGGCGATGCCCTTGGAGCGCACCGCTGCCACCGCCGGCGACCACATCGACTGGATCACCACTTCGCCGGACGCCATCAGGTTGACGCTCTCGTCGAAGGATTTCCAGAAGGCGCGGAACTGACCGTCCTGCTTGGCCTTGATCAGGAAATCGATCGTCTTGTCGATCTCCTCCTTGGTCATGTTGCCCTTGTCTGCATATTTGATGTTGCCCATGGCTTCCATGATCATGGCCGCATCCATGATGCCGATCGACGGGATGTTGAGGATGGCGGCCTTGCCCTTGAAAGCCGGATCCATGATGTCGGCCCAGGTGGTGATGTCGCGGCCGACGAGGTCGGGGCGGATGCCCAGCGTGTCGGCATTGTAGATGGTCGGAACCATCGTCATCCACTGGGTCGGTTCCTTGGCGAAGGCCTTGGAATCCTGCGCCTCCACGAAGCCGACCGTGTGTGGTGCCGTGCCTTGCGCGATCACGCTGTCGGGCGTCAGCTTGCCGGTGATGAACAGCGGCACGATCTTGTCGTAATATTTCAGCTTCTTGACGTCCATCGGCTGCATGACGCCGGTCGGATATACCTTCTTGGCGATCCAGTATTCGATGTCTGCGATGTCGTAGCTGTCGGGCTGTGTCACCGCGCGCTGCGCGGCGGCATCGGAATCGGTCGCCGTCATCTCCAGCGTGATGCCGAGATCCGCCTTACACTTTTCGGCGATGGCATTGAGGTTAGACACGCCGGTACCGAACTGGCGCAGCGTGATGTTCGACTGCGCCCAGATGGTCGGGAAGCCGGTGATGACGCCGGAGCCGGCGGCAAGGCCGACCGCCGCTGCGCCCGTCTTGAGCAGCGAGCGGCGGGAAATGCCTGTCTTCTTGTCGGTTGTGTTGGTCATTGTCAGTTCCCCTTTTGGTTTGGTTGTGATGGTTCAGGAATCGAGACGACCGAGGATGATCGCATCCTCGGCGTCCCAGGCGATCGGCACCGCGTCGCCGACGGCGACCGGCCTGGCAAAAAAGCCCTCGTCGTCGAGGATGACTGTGAACTCCTCGATGCCAGCGCCGTTGACCGAGAGCTTCACGGTTGCGCCGCGATACTCGATGTTGGAAACGATGCCGCTGAAGCCGAGCCCCGCCGCCGGCGCCTCGCCGATGCGCACATGGTCGGTGCGGATGGCGATGTCGATCGGCTCGCCGGGCTCGCGGCCCTGCCCGCTCGCGGCGAGCGAGACGCCGCCCGGCACCTCAAAGAGAACCATGCCGTCGCTGCTGCCGCTGACGCGGCCGGACACGACATTGTGGTCGCCCATGAAGCGGGCGACGAAAGCGGTCGCCGGCCGTTCGAATACGGTGCGCGGCGGCGCCGCCTGCTCGATGCGGCCATTGTTCATCACCACGATCAGGTCGGCCAGCGCCATTGCCTCCTCCTGGCTGTGGGTGACGTGAACGAAGGTGATGGCGAGCGAGGTCTGCAGCTTCTTCAGCTCCGCCCGCATGCGTATCTTGAGGAACGGATCGAGCGCCGAAAGCGGCTCGTCGAGCAGCAGCGCCTCGGGATCGGTGATCAATGCGCGGGCCAGCGCCACGCGCTGCTGCTGCCCGCCTGAAAGCTGCGCCGGGCGGCGGCTTGCATAGGCTTCCATCTGCATCAGCTTCAGCATGTCGAGCGCCTTGGAGCGGCGCTCCTCCTTGCCGACACCCTTCATCTTCAGGCTAAAGGCGACATTGTCGACGAGGTCGAGATGCGGAAACAGCGCATAGGACTGGAACATCATGGCTGTGCCGCGCTTGGCAGGCGGCAGGTCGGTGACGACGGTGTTGCCGAGCCGCACGTCGCCGCTCGAGATGCTCTCATGCCCGGCGATCATGCGCAGCGTCGAGGTCTTGCCGCAGCCGGAAGGACCGAGCAGGCAGCAATAGGTGCCGGCCGGAATCTTGAGGCTGATGTCCTCGACGGCGGTGGTCGCGCCATAGACTTTCGAAACGGACACGATGTCGATTTCGGCGGCTTTGGACATCCGGGCTCCTCTTGGCTCGGATTAACCAAAGCATCATGCATGCCAGTTGCCCGCCGCCACCCTCAAGCGTTTGAATCCTCGAGCAAATTGTCGATCCGGCCTCGCGCCCAGCAAAGCAGCACTCGTGTGCGATGCACAAATTATGGGCGATTGTCGGCGATGTCAGCAGAAATCGTATGCAATCTTTTCTACTATTGCGTTCAATTTGGCTCTCGTGCAGGCGGCCCGATTCAGGCTACAAGAGCTGAGGACCTTGCCGCCATGAACATCGCCGACCAGACCTTCCCAGCCGTCGACAACGCCAACGAGGATCGCGCCCAGGCGATCCGCGACCAGTTGCGGGACGCCATCGTCGACCGCCGGCTTGCGCCCGGAACCAAACTGTCCGAAGGCGAGGTCGGCACCCTATTCGATGTCAGCCGCACCGTCGCACGCGCGGCGCTGCAGATGCTCTCCTTCGAAGGCTTGGTGCGCACCGAGCGCAATCGCGGCGCCTTCGTCGCCAATCCCTCGCCGGAAGAGGCGCGCCAGGTCTTTGCCTCGCGCCGGCTGATCGAGCCCGGCATCGCGGTCGCCGCCGCCGGGCGCATCACACCGGCTGACGTTGCCGCCTTCAAGGCACAGCTCGAGGAAGAGGGCCGCTTTATCGCCGAGCGCGGGCCGAGCGCAAGGCGCTCCGAGATCAAGGCCTCCGGCGATTTCCATCTGCTGTTGGCTTCCGTGGCCGGCAATGTCATCCTGCAGCGCTTTATGGAAGAGCTGGTCGCGCGCTCCTCGCTGGTGATCGCGCTCTATGGCCGCTCCGGCATTTCGAGCTGCGGCCACAACGAGCATCTGCAGATCCTGGACGCGCTGGAGAACGGCAACGCCGAACGCGCCAGCGCGCTGATGCTGCACCACATCGACCATATCGAGGCTGATCTCGACCTGCGCGTCAGGAGCGGTCCGGCGCTGCGGCAGGCCCTCGAGTCCTGACAACCTGCGCGAGCCGGCCGATGCCGTTGCTTGTTTCAATCTTGGCCTGGAACGCGCGCTCACCCCGGCCCGGATGGCGCGAAGCCTGTGCTTGCCCCTTGCGTGCGTCAATTCGGCCGGCGGCTGCCGGGCTGACTATCGTTGGGAGGAGTTTTGCGAACGTTTGCAAAGAGTTAGCGAGGAAATGGCCCCGGCCTGCATGCAGGCCGCCCTACTTTGGTACGGGGAGCGCAATACTGGACACCAACGATGAAGGCTGGAAATGTGCTTCATGTTTCACGGTTCGGAGGGCTGAATCGGAGCAGGAGCAGGATGGCGCTGAAAGCCGAAGACATTGCCGGCCATCCGGCTGTGCACCGTGGTGTCCAGGAGCAGTCACGGGCGCTTATCCAGATCTACGAAACGAGCCCTCGGCTGGCCGCGATCTTCGCCACGCAGCAACGCTGGCTGATGGGCCATGTCGGCCTTGCCCTGCATTTCAGGCGGAATCCGAACGACCATCACACCGCGCTGACCTTGGCGCGCTTCCTCAAGGTGATACGCCAGAATTCGGTAGCCAGCCGCAACACGGCGGAAGCCTTCATCAAGGAGATGTTGCATTACAACATCGCCGAATATCTGCCGACAAGCGAAGATGCGCGCGCCCATCCCATGCAGCCCACGGCAGCCACCATCAAGACATTCACGGGCTGGGTCCTCGCCCATCTCAGGACGCTGGATATGATCGACGGCGGCAACCGGCTGGCCACCTTCCTCGACCGGCCCGAAATGCTGGCCAGATTGCAGCCGCTTATCGCGGACGGTCTGTTGTCTTCAGCGCCGGTGCGTGAGCCCGAGCAGACCTTCTCGCTGTTCATCTGGCTCAACAATGGCGGCATCGTCATGGACTGGCTGATGTCCGGCATCGATCCAGAGAATGCCGGACTGGACAAGATCCCGACAAGCGTGGTCTCGATCGCAGAGTTCGCCCGATGGCTTAAGCTGTCGCGCACCCATCTCGCGCGCAAGCTGCATGACGCCGAGGAACTCGGCAGCATCGGCTGGGCCGGCCAGCGCGGCCATTCCCTGATGTGGGTTTCGAAGGAATTCTACCACGAATACATGGCCGTCCAGGCGGCCAAGCTCGCCGTTGTCGATGCGGCCTTCGAGGTCTGTTTTCCGGCACCGGAAAGAGGCTGAACGTTCTGCCCTCCGCACAACCCGCGATCTCACCGGCAAACGTCAGAAAGTGTCCGGCGTCGCGGCCGCCATGCGCGCTGTCGACCTGCGTGGCCTGATCGTGCAGGACAGGCGCCGCCATGAGCGGCGCCTGCGATCCTCAGTCGATGTCGAACGAGACGCCCTGGGCAAGCGGCAGCGCCTTGGAGTAGTTCACCGTGTTGGTGGCACGCCGCATATAGGCCTTCCAGGCATCCGAGCCGCTCTCGCGGCCGCCGCCGGTCTCCTTCTCGCCACCGAACGCGCCGCCGATCTCGGCGCCGGAGGTGCCGATGTTGACATTGGCGATGCCGCAATCCGAACCATCAACGCCTAGGAAGCGCTCGGACTCCTGCAGGTCGCGGGTGAAGATCGACGACGACAGTCCCGCGCCGACCGCGTTATGCTCGTCGAGCACGGCATCGAAGTCGGAGTACTTCATCACATAAAGGATCGGCGCGAAGGTTTCTTCCGTCACCGGCGCGACCTGCTTGGGCATCTCGACCAGCGCCGGGTGCACGTAATAGGCATCCGGATGGCCGTTCTCGACCCGCGAACCGCCGGTAACTTTGCCGCCATGGGCGGTGGCTTCCTGCAACGCCTTCTGCATGTTGTCGAAGGCGGCCTTGTCGATCAGCGGACCGACCAGCGAAGACGTTTCCAGCGGATTGCCGACCGAGACGCTCTGATAGGCCTTCTTGAGACGCGGCAGCAGCGCGTCGTAGACGCTCTCGTGCACGAACAGGCGCCGCAGCGTCGTGCAGCGCTGGCCGGCCGTGCCCATGGCGCCAAACGCGATGGCCCGCAGCGCTATGTCGAGATCGGCGGTCGGGCAGACAATGCCGGCATTGTTGCCGCCGAGCTCCAGCACCGCGCGCGCGAAGCGCTTGGCCAGCCGCGGACCGACGTCGCGACCCATGCGGGTCGAGCCGGTGGCCGAGACCAGCGGCACCTTCGGGTGGTCGACCAGGATCTCGCCGACGGCGCGGTCGCCGATCAGCACCGGCGCCAGCCCTGCGGGCGCATCATTGCCGAAGCGCTCGACCGCGCGCTTGAAGATCGCCTCGCAGGCAAGCGCGGTCAGCGGCGTCTTTTCCGACGGCTTCCACACAACGGCGTCGCCGCAGACCAGCGCAAGGGCTGCATTCCACGACCATACCGCGACCGGAAAATTGAAGGCCGAAATGACGCCGACGACGCCCAGCGGATGCCAGGTCTCCATCATGCGGTGGCCGGGGCGTTCGGTGGCGATGGTCAGGCCATACAACTGCCTGGAAAGGCCGACGGCGAAATCGCAGATGTCGATCATCTCCTGCACCTCGCCGAGCCCTTCGGACGGGATCTTGCCGACCTCGATCGAAACCAGCCGGCCAAGCTCGGCCTTGTGGGCGCGCAGTTCCTCGCCAAGCAGGCGAACCAACTCGCCGCGCTTCGGTCCCGGCACCAGCCGCCAGGCCTGGAACGCCTTGTGGGCGGCGTCGATGGTTTTGGCCGCATCGCCCGGCAAGATCGTCTTGAGCGCTGCGATCCGCTCGCCGGTCACCGGGCTACGCACGATCAGGTCGCCGCCGGAAAGCGCGTCCTTGGCGACACCGAGCTTCTCCAGAAGTGCGGCCGTTTCCTTCGCTATCGTCATTTTTGTCCCTTTCAGATCCCGTCGCAAGGCAACGGGGCAAAGCCATGCGCCACCCTGTCCGTACCGTCGGGCCCGTCGGAGCGCTTTCATGGCGTGGCATTACTCGTTTCGGGGAAAAACCGCCACCCCGGCATGGTCTAAGCCCGGACCGCAGGGTTGGGCCAGACTTTCGAGACGGCCGCTCAGCGCGCCTTTTGCGCGGCCCGCTCGGCGCCTTCCTTCATCAGGCGATCGATATGCATGCGGATATGGGCCGCCTCGGCGGCTGTGTTGGCAAGCGCGATCGCCCGGTCGAACGCAACGCGCGCCTCATCGCCGCGGTCGAGTTGCATCAGCAGGCCGCCCTTGAGGCCGAAGAAGTGGAAATAGCCGGACAGCCTATCCTCCAGCGGCTCGATCATGGCGAGCGCCGCCTCGGGGCCGCGCACCTTGGACACCGCGACGGCGCGATTGAGCGTCACCACCGGCGACGGCTGCATGCGCTCGAGCAGGCTGTAGAGCAGGTCGATCTCGGTCCAGTCGGTGTCTTCGGGCTTCACCGCCCGCGCATGCAGCGCGGCGATCGCCGCTTGCACCTGGTAGGGGCCGGGTTTCTGGTGGCGCAGCGCCTTGTCGACCAGCGCCAGGCCCTCGTCGATCATCTTGCGGCTCCAGAGACTGCGGTCCTGGTCCTCCAGCAGGACGATCTCGCCACTGACGTCGAAGCGTGCCGGCGCCCGCGCATGCTGCAGCAGGAGCAGTGCCGTCAGCCCCATGATTTCAGGCTCGGTCTGGAACAGCCGAAGCAAGAGCCGCGCCAGCCGGATCGCCTCCTCGCAGAGCGGCGCGCGCGCCGGCGCCTCGCCGCTGTTGGTCGAATAGCCCTCGTTGAAGATCAGGTAGACCATGGCGGCCACCGCCGCGAGCCGTTCCGAGCGCTCGACGGCGCCCGGCGTCTCGAAAGGCACGCCGGCATCCGCGATGCGCGCCTTGGCGCGGGTGATGCGCTGCTCCATGGCGCTTTCGCCGACCAGGAAGGCGCGCGCGATCTGTTTGACGGTAAGGCCGGAGACGATGCGCAATGCCACCGCGATCTGCTGCGTCGCCGGCAGGTCCGGATGGCAGCAGATGAACAGGAGCCGCAGGATGTCGTCGCGATAGTGGGCGCCGTCGAGACGCTCGGCGATATCGCTTTCGGTATCCTCCAGGTCGGAGATCTGGTCCTCTTCCGGCAGCGGCGCCTGCTTGGACCGCTTGCGGACCGCGTCGATGCCGCTGTTGCGGCCGACGAAGATCAGCCAGGCGGCGGGATCGCGCGGCGGGCCGTTCTTCGGCCAGTTCTTCAGCGCCCTCAGGCACGCATCCTGGAAAGCTTCTTCCGCGGCGTCGAGATCGCGGAAGTAGCGCAGCAGCGCACCCATCGCCTGCGGACGGGCGGTGCTGATCGCGGTGCTTATCCAGGCAAGCTCGGTCATGCGGGTACTCTGGCCGGATTGAAGAGGGAAACCGGGCGTATCTCGTAGGAGCCGCCGCTTGGATTGACCTCGGAAAGCTCGCGCGCGAAGTCGACGGCCTCGTCGAGGTCGGCGCATTCGAGCGTATAGAAGCCGAGGAACTGTTCCTTGGTTTCGGCGAACGGGCCGTCGATGACGACCGGCTCGCCCTTGACCGTGCGCAACGTCGTCGCGGCGGTGGTCGGCAAGAGACGCGCGACGGGCCCAAGCCGCCCGGCCTGGGCGTATTTTTCCTGCACGCCCAATAGCTTTGCCATGACCTCGTCGTCCTGTTCCTTGCTCCAGGAGCAGACGACGTCTTCGGAGGCGTAGCAGAGGATGGCGTAGAGCATGGCAAATCCTTTCCGTATCAAAGGACGCGACAGTAGGGCCCTTCCCGACACAACGTCGATAAAAAAATATTGAGCGATCACACGGGCTTGCCCGTCCACCCGTGCCACTGGTCAGGCGCCGCGCGTCTCAAGCCATCGCAACACCAGCGTCTCCTCTTCGTCGAGACCGGGTATCAGGCGTTTTCGCTTGCTTGCCTCCGCCATTTCGCTGAGCAGCCGGCCGTTTGCCCATGCTTCGAAGACCAGCGGGTGGATGTAGCATTTGCGGCAGATGGCACGCGTGTTGCCGAGGCGCTCGGCGACCCTGTCGATGATCCCGTTCATGACCCGCTTCATCTGCGCCTGGCTTTCCGGACGCTCGGCTTGTGCAAACAGCGACGCGGCGTGGATGGTGCCGCCCCAGGTTCGGAAATGCTTCGAGCTGAAATCCGCGTCGGCCGCGTCGCGGATATAGCGGTTGACGTCGCCCGAACCGACCGGATGCCTGTTGCCGTCCTCGTCAAGATACTGAAGCAGCTTCTGGCCCGGAAGTTCCTGCGCGCCGCGCACGATCCTGGCGATCCGGCGGTCGACCAGCTTCAGCTTCCATTCCTTGCCGGACTTGCCCTTGAAGGCAAAGCGCAAGTGCGATCCCTCGATGTCGACATGACGGTCGCGCAACGTCGTCAGGCCGAAACTCTTGTTGTCGCGGGCATAGGCGGCATTGCCGACGCGGATCATCGTATTGTCGAGCAGCCAGACGGTCGCCGCGACGACGCGCTCCGCCGGCAGACCGTGACGGCGCAGATCCGCATCGATGCGGCGCCGCAGTCCGGGCAGGCTTTTGGCAAAGGCGACCAAGCTTGAATATTTGGCGCCGTCGCGCTCGGCGGCCCACAGCGCATGATAGCGGTATTGCTTGCGCCCGCGCTGGTCCCGGCCGGTCGCCTGGATGTGCCCGCGGGCATCAGGCGAAATCCAGACATCGGTCCACGCCGGCGGAATGGCCAGTGCCTTGATGCGCGCAAGCGTGGCCGCTGAGACCGAACGGCCCTGGAGCCCGAGATAGGCAAAGCCCTTGCCTTTTCGCTTGCGGCGAATGCCGGGATCGGCATCGCTGACATAGGTGAGCGACGCGCGCTCGGCCGAATCTTGCGCGCCGTTCTTTCGGGTTTCGTCCTCTCCTGCTGAACGGTCAGGGGAGGATTGCGGTCGTTGCAGCATGATGCATCCCACGGAACTGGTCCGTAGATAAGCCGCATCGCCGGCGACTGGTTCCGTGCTGCTCTTAAGGGTTCACGCTCGCGCGACGGCCGACAGGTCCGCCATCCAGAGCCCGCCGTCATCGGATCTCTGCCCAGCGCGGGCAGGCGAGGCAATCCGCGGCAAGGAAGGCGACGAACGGGGCTTGTGTCGCCGCAGGCCGATATTTCGCGCAGCGCCGGCGAACAGTCGCTGCCCGACCTCGATGACCCTGACATCGAGTCCGGCACGACCCAGCAGTGCCTGGACATCCCCGCCGCCGGAATTCACGACCACGACCTCGAACGGTGCATTCTGGTCGAGCGCCGATCTTACTGCTGCGACCAACTCGGCAGGCGCCCGCAAACCAATCACCACGACTGCGAGTTCCGGCCTCTCGGCCATCAGGCGCTTTGCAACTGGACACGCGGCATGGAAAACCGGCGCCGCGCCGCAAGCTTGAACTGATAGCGCATGCAACGCCAGATGTCCGACGGCACCTTCGGCGCGGCCTTGGCCACGGCCAGGAACCGGGCCGCCGTATCCAGGTCGCCGCGCGCATAGTGGACGCGCGCGATCTTCAGGGCGACAAGCCCTTCCCTGGTCTTCAGCGTCGACTTCGCAATCCCGCAATCGGCGAGCCCGTGCAGCGCATTGCGCCATTCGAGGAAGCGCTTTGCCGGCAGCACGATGAAGCGGTCGTCGGAGCGTTCCGCCGAAACACAGTAGGTCATGACCGGTTGCGTGATGATCGCAAGCCGGGCCTTGCTCAACACCCTTGCCCAGAACAACGTGTCCTCGTCATAGGCGAGCCCGGTTGGGAACCGCGTTTCCCCGATCGCCTGCCGGGACACCAGCGCGCTTCCCACCGCAATCGAACGTATGTGACCTTCGATATAGGCCGAGGCATTGGCGATGCTCGCGGCCGTATAGCCGGCAGGCAGCTTGATCTGCCGGTCGACGCCGTCGGTCCGCCGACGATAGGCGCCGACCACCATGTCGGCCCTTGCCTGCATGCTGGCCTGAAGCAGCAATGACCGCAGCCCGCCCTCCAGATGCAGGTCGTCGGCATCGATCATGTAGATCCAGGGATGGTTCGCCTGCGACAGGGCGAGATTGCGGGCTCCGCCGGCGTCCCTGCAGTTGGACTGGATGACGCGCAACGGCAGGCCCAACCGTGAAGCAGCATCGCTGGCGACCGCTGCCGTGCCGTCCGAGGACAAATCGTCGACCAGCAGCACCTCGCCGATGGCGTCCGCTTCCGAACGCAGCGATCCCAGCGTCCTCACTATGGTCGCTGCTGCATTGTGTGCCGGAATGATGACGCTGACAGCTTTCAATGACAACTCCGCACCGGCGCAAAACCCATGCATCCGGCCGTACCGCCCCGAAGCGCAAGATAGCGACAGCGTCCGGATTTGAGAAGCAGTCTTTGCTCGCTCCGCCCGTACGGCACAGGCCTGGACCCCGATGTGTTCACAGCTTTTCGAGCACGACCGGAATGACATCGACCGCTTGCTCGGCCGCCTGGCCGCCGGTCGTCTTGAGCACGCCGACGATCGGCGCCACATCGGAATAGTCCCGCCCGTAGCCGACCGTGATGTGGTCGTTGCTCGCCCGCATGCCGTTGGTCGGATCGAATTCCTGCCATCCGGCGTCACGCCCGCACCAGGCCTTGACCCATGCATGCATGGCATCGGCACCTTCGAGCCGGGGCTTGCCCTTTGGCGGTATGGTGCGCAGGAAGCCGCTGACATAGCCAGCGGGAATGCCGAGGCCGCGCAGGCCGGCGATCATGATATGCGAGAAGTCCTGGCAGACGCCGCGCTTCAGGCCGAAGGCATCGCTGGCGCGGGTCTGCACGGTGGTGGCCTCGCCATCATAGGTGAAATCGCGATGGATGCGGTTGCACAGGTCCAGGACCGTGGCGACGGTCGAGCCGGCGATGCTGCCTTTCGCATAGGCGGTGATCGCGGAATCGATGCCGGCATGATCGCTGGCGGCAAGAAAATGATGCGGGGAATCCGGCGCCAGCGACCCCACGCCGCCGAGTTCTTCCCGCAGCCGCTGGAGGTCGGGCGATACGTCCAGCCCCGGTTCCGGGCGCGACACCGACACGCGCGCGCTCATCCGGATGTCGAGCGCGTCATGTGCATCGCGAAAGGCGATCGAAGTGACGTTGTTGCCAAAGAAATCGGAAAAGTCGGAGCGCTCGCCCGGGGCCGGCACGAAGGACAGCGAAGCCGCGACTACCCGCTGCACGCCGACAATCGTCGGCGGCAGCACGCGCACCTGGTGCCGGCCGCCACCGGCCGCGGCATCATAGTCGTAGCTCAGATGAAGCCTGATGTCGTAGAGCATGCGCTATCCGAAATAGGCCTTGGCGAGGCTGTTGTAGAGGCCGCCGATCTCATTGGCGAGATCGTCGATGACTTGCGCCGTCATGTCCGAGGGCTCCATGACGGCGATCGCCGTGTTGAGCTGAAGGATTTCCTTTGCCGCCGGCGACATGTGCCCTTCGCCGCCGCTCGAAGGCAGCATGCCGATCTCCGCCTTCAACCGCTCGAGCTGAAACAGGATGGAGCGCGGGTTGAGCGGGTCGAGCGCCAGGAGATCGATCACCGTGCGCCGGCCGGCCTGCACCGGGTACTGCCGGCGATGAGTCATGACGCTGTCGCCGATCTCCAGCATCATGTCGAGCGCGCCGTCGGGCGCGCCAGCCCTGGTCAGCCGGGCAAGCATGCGGGCGATCTGGATGCCGCGCTCCAGCCGCCGGCCGATTTCGAGAAAGCGCCAGCCGGTGAAGCGGTACATGTTCTCGTGCAGCAGGCCGGAGAAGCCGGCGAGCTTGCGCAGGATCACCGTCATCGCCCGGGTCGCGTCGTCGCCTGGCGCCACGGTCCTGGCGAACTGATGGATGGTCTTCGACAGGTCCTTCAGCGCCAGCCAGCCATCCGGCGAAAAACGGTCGCGAATCTGCCCGGCGCTGTAGACGGCGCTGTCTAGCGTGCCGATCAGGCCGAGCGGGATCGCCGTTTCGACGTCGATGCCGAACGGTTCGAGATAATCCCTGATATCGGCAAGCAGCGGCGTTTCAGGATCGGAGGTCTCGGCCAGCCGCACATGATAGGCGCGCAGCACGCGGGCCGTGTCTTCCGATCGCTCGATGTAGCGGCCGAGCCATGTCAGGTTCTCCGCCGCGCGGCTGGGCAGACTCCCAGGCATGGAGCGGGTGAAGCTGTCATGCTCCTGCGGCAGCAGTGTCTCGCGCTCGACCGGCCGGTCGCTGACCACCCAGACATCCGCCGCCTGGCCGCCGCGCTGCATGGCTATGGCTGTCGTGTCCTGCGAGAAGCCGACCCGGGCAAAACCGCCGGGCATCACCGTCCAGCCATCCGCCGTGCGCGCCAGATAGACGCGCAGGCTGGCCGGCCGCGGCTCCAGCCAGCCGCCGACATAGACGGGCGTTGTCGAAAGCGTCACCGCTTCCTGGCCGACGAAGTCGCCGCCGCTGCCCTTGATCCGCGCCACCAGTTCGGCCCGCTCGGCATCGGAGAGCATCGATCCCAGCCTGGTCGCATCGTCGTCCTCGAAGGCAAGCCGTGTCGACAGCGCCGGTCCGACCACCATGCGGTCGAAATTGGCAAGCACATGGTCGCGCTCGTTGTCCTGCCCGCACCACCAGGTGGCGACGCTCGGCAGCAGCAATTCTTCGCCGCGCAATTCCCTGGAAATCCTCGGCAGGAAGGATAGCAGCGCCCGCGTCTCCATCAGGCCCGAGCCCAGCGCATTGACGGCCGAGACCGTGCCGCTGCGGATCGCCTCGACCAGGCCGGGCGTGCCGATCTGAGAATCCGGCCTGAGTTCCAGCGGATCGGCGAAGGCGGCATCGAGCCGCCGCCACAGCACGCCGATCGGCTTCAATCCCGAGACGGTGCGCACCATCAGCTTGCCGCCGGAGACGGTCAGGTCATCGCCTTCGAGCAGCATGATGCCGAGATAGCGCGCGATATAGGCGTGCTCGTAATAGGTCTCGTTGAGCGGTCCCGGCGTCAGGATGGCGACGCGCCCGCCAGTGTCCTTGGCCATGCCGATCAGCGCGTCGCGAAAGCGGCGGAAGAAGCCGGCGAGGCGATGGACATGCATCTCGCCATAGATGTCGGACAGCGCGCGCGTGGTGGCGACACGGTTCTCCAGCGCGAAGCCCGCGCCCGACGGCGCCTGCGTGCGGTCGCCCAGCACCCACCAGCGGCCGTCCGGACCGCGGCCAAGCTCGAAGGCCAGCATGTGGAGGAAATGGCCGCTGGCCGGCCTTGTGCCGGCGACGGGCCGCAAATATTCCGGGCTGGCGGCGATCAGGCTGGCCGGCAGGATGCCCTTTTGAATCAGCCGGTTCGGACCGTAGACGTCGGCCAGAATCTCCTCGAAAAGGTCGGCGCGCTGCACGAGGCCGGCGCTGATCGCGGCCCATTCCTTTTCCTCGATCAGCAGCGGGACATGCGCCAGGGGCCACTCGCGCTCATTGGCGCCCGCCTTGTCGTAGACGCGGTAATAGACGCCGGCGTCGCGCAGATACTGGTCGGCGCGGGCGAAGCGCTGGGCGAGCTTTTCAGGGCCAAGGTCCTCCAGCGCCTCGATGAAGGCGCGCCAGACCGGGCGCGGATTGCCCGAGGCGTCGACCATCTCGTCGACGACGCCGTCGATCGGCTGGTAGTGCTCCAGCAGACTGTGGCTCAGCGGCTTGCCGCCTATCTTCTTCTGATTCCCCTTCGCCATCGTCGATCAGAGTCTTGGAGGCCGCCTGAGGTCAAGGGTCATCGGGAAATCTTCAGAAGCTTCTTCGTTGTGGAGCACGTAACCCGCCGGTGTGTGGCCGCGTGGCTCGAAGCGGGCAAGCCGCCGCGCCTCCGCCTCGTTGCCATTGACCGGGAAGGTGTCGTAATTGCGCCCGCCGGGATGCGCGACATGGTAGACGCAGCCGCCCACCGCCCGGCCCGACCAGCGGTCGTAGATATCGAAGACCAGCGGCGTGTTGACCGGCAGCGCCGGATGCAGGCCCGAGGCTGGCTGCCAGGCCTTGAAGCGCACGCCCGCCACCGCAATCTCCCTGTTGTCCGTCACGTTCATCGGTACGACGCGGCCGTTGCAGACGACGGCGTGACGCTCCGGATTGAGGCCCTCCGTCTTCACCTGGAGCCGCTCGACGGAAGAATCGACGAAGCGCACGGTGCCGCCGATCGCGCCTTGCTCGCCCATCACGTGCCAAGGTTCCAGCGCCTGCCTGAGCTCCAGCTTGACGCCGGCATGCTGGACCTCGCCGCAGAAGGGAAAGCGGAATTCGAGCTGCGCGGCGAACCATTCCGGACGGAATTCGAAGCCGTTGAGCTTCAGGTCCTCCAGCACGTCGAGGAAATCCGCCCAGACATGGTGCGGCAGCATGAAGCGGTCGTGCAGCGAGGTGCCCCAGCGCACGAAGCGGCCATCGAGCGGGTTCTTCCACGCGCGGGCGATGATAGCGCGCACCAACAGTTGCTGCGCCAGGCTCATGCGCGCATTGGGGGGCATCTCGAAACCGCGGAACTCGACGAGGCCCAGCCGGCCGGTCGGGCCGTCGGGCGAGAACAATTTGTCGATGCAGATTTCGGAGCGGTGCGTGTTGCCGGTGACGTCGGTCAAGAGATTGCGGAACAGCCGATCGACCAGCCATGGCAACGGGGCCGCGCCCTTATCGGGATGCGGCACCTGCGCCATCGCGATTTCGAGTTCGTAGAGCGAGTCGTGGCGCGCCTCGTCGAAACGCGGCGCCTGGCTGGTCGGGCCGATGAACAGGCCCGAGAACAGGTAGGACAGCGACGGGTGGCGCTGCCATTGCAGCACCAGGCTCTTCAAGAGGTCGGGCCGGCGCAGGAACGGGCTGTCGTTCGGCGTCGCGCCGCCCACCACGACATGGTTGCCTCCGCCGGTGCCGGTATGGCGGCCGTCGATCATGAACTTGTCGGTGCCGAGTCGCGACTGCCGCGCCTCCTCGTAGATTGCCGTGGTCGTGGCAACGCATTCCTGCCAGTTGGCGGCGGGATGGATATTGACCTCGATGACGCCGGGATCGGGAGCAACGCGGATGACGTTGAGACGCGGATCGTGCGGCGGGCCGTAGCCCTCGATGTGCACCGGCAGTCCGATCGAGCGCGCGGCGTTCTCGGCCGCCGCGACCAGTTCGAGATAATCTTCCAGCGCCTCGACCGGCGGCATGAACACGCAGAGTCGGCCATCGCGCGGCTCGACGGTGAGCGCGGTGCGCACCGCGCCGCCGATCTCGGTGATCTGCTGTTCGACACGGTCCTGCTGGCCGACCACTGCGGTGAACGACACCGCCTGCTGGCGGCGCGCCATATCGTCGGCGCCTTCCAGTTCGGCCGGCGACGCTACCGGCAAAATGGCCGCGCGCTCCGGCAGCGGGCCACGCGGAACCGATGGGTCGACCGGCACGATGTAGGGGAATTGCGCCGGCGGCACATAGGGCAGAGTGCCAAGCGGCAAGCGATAGCCGACCGGCGAATCGCCGGGAACCAGGAACAACCGGCCACGCCTGGTCTTCCATTTCTCCGATCGCCAGCGCGGCCCCGCTGCCTGGCTGTTCCAGCGCTGCACCGGCAGCACATAGCCCGACGGTTTGGTCAGGCCGCGCTCGAACACCCGCGCCATGCGGCTGCGCTCTTCCGGGTCCTCCAGCTTGGAATTGGACGGATCGACATTGTCCGGCAGCTTGCCTTCCTTGAGCAGCCATTCGGCCGGATCCTCATAGGCCTCGCTGACCATCGCCTTGTCGATGCCGAGCTCGCCGGCGATCGCCGTCAGCAGGCTTTCGGCCTGCTGCGGCCCGATGTCCGTCTCGCTCCTTTCGCGCGCGATCAGGGACGGGTCGCGCCACACCGGCTCGCCATCGGTGCGCCAGTAGAGCGAGAAGGTCCAGCGCGGCAGGCTTTCGCCCGGATACCACTTGCCCTGGCCATAGTGGAGGAAGCCGCCCGGCGCGAAGCGTTCGCGCAGCCGGCGGATCAATGCATCAGCCTTCTCACGTTTGGTCGGGCCAACCGCCGCCGTGTTCCATTCCGCCGACTCGAAATCGTCGATCGACACGAAGGTCGGCTCGCCGCCCATGGTGAGGCGAACGTCGCCCGCGGTGAGCGCCGCGTCGACCTTGTTGCCCAGCGCGTCGAGCGCCTGCCAGCTTTCGTCCGAAAACGGCTTGGTGATGCGTGGATGCTCGGCGATGCGGTCGACCCGCATGTCGAAGCCGAAATCGACATTAGCGAAGCTCGCCATGCCGGAAATCGGCGCGGCGTTGCGGAAATGCGGAGTGGCGGCCAGCGGCACATGGCTCTCGCCGGTGAGCAGGCCCGAGGTCGGGTCGAAGCCGATCCAGCCGGCGCCCGGAATATAGACCTCGCACCAGGCATGCAGGTCGGTGAAGTCGACAGCGGTGCCGGGCGGCCCGTCCAGCGAGACGAGATCCGGCTTGAGCTGGATCAGGTAGCCGGAGACGAAGCGCGCGGCGATGCCGAGATTCCTCAGGATCTGCACCAGGAGCCAGCTGGTATCCCGGCACGAGCCCTTGGCCGCGGCCAGCGTCTCCTCCGGCGAAAAGACACCTGTCTCCATGCGCACGATGTAGGCGATCTCGCGTTGCAGTCGCGCGTTGAGGTCGACGAGGAAATTGACGGTGTTCCTCGGGCTGCGGTCGATCGTTCCGAGGAAAGCCGACAGCAGCGGCCCCGCCGGCTCCGGCGTCCGGTAGATGGCGAGGTCTTCCCTGATTTCTTCCGGATACTCGAACGGAAAATTCTCGGCCGATTCCTCGACGAAGAAATCGAACGGATTGTAGACCGTCATGTCGGCGACGAGATCGACCTCGATCTTGAGCTCGTTCACCGGCTCAGGGAAGACGAAGCGGGCGAGGAAGTTGCCGTAAGGGTCCTGCTGCAGGTTGACGAAGTGATTCTTCGGTTCGACCTTCAGCGAGTGGCTTAGCACCTTGGTGCGCGAATGCGGCGCCGGCTGCAGCCTGATCACCTGGGGCCCAAGCACGACCGGCCGGTCGTATTTGTAGTGGGTCAGGTGGTGGACAGCTGCCAGAATTGCCATGGTGCCCCGGGGTTCGGCGTTTCACTTCGCCGAACCCTGACACAAATGCAGGCCATTCTCCAAGCAGAGATGTTGCGCTGCACCTAATTTAAGCAGCATTGCCGGCTTAGAAAAACGCCTGGATACCAGTCTGCGCCCGTCCGAGGATCAGCGCATGCACGTCATGCGTGCCTTCATAGGTGTTGACCGTCTCCAGGTTCTGCGCATGGCGCATGACGTGGTAGCCGATCTGGATGCCGTTGCCGCCGTGCATGTCGCGGGCCTGGCGGGCGATGTCGAGCGCCTTGCCGCAATTGTTGCGCTTGACGATCGAGATCATCTCCGGCGCCATCTTGCCCTCGTCCATAAGCCGCCCGACGCGCAATGAGCCCTGCAGGCCGAGCGCGATTTCGGTCTGCATGTCGGCGAGCTTTTTTTGGAAGAGCTGCGTGCCGGCGAGCGGCTTGCCAAACTGCTTGCGGTCCAGGCCGTATTGCCGCGCCCGGTGCCAGCAATCCTCAGCGGCGCCCATCGCGCCCCAGGAGATACCGTAGCGCGCCCGGTTGAGACAGCCGAACGGCCCCTTGAGGCCCGAGACATTGGGCAGCAGCGCGTCTTCGCCGACCTCGACGCCGTCCATCACCACCTCGCCGGTGATTGACGCGCGCAGCGACAGCTTGCCACCGATCTTCGGCGCCGACAGCCCCTTCATTCCCTTCTCCAGCACGAAACCGCGGATCTGGTTGTCGTGCGCCGCCGATTTCGCCCAGACGACGAAGACGTCGGCGATCGGGGCGTTGGAGATCCACATCTTCGAGCCGGAAAGCCTGTAGCCGCCCGCCGTCTTCTCGGCGCGCGTCTTCATGCCGCCCGGGTCGGAACCGGCATCCGGCTCGGTGAGGCCGAAGCAGCCGATCCATTCGCCGGAGGCGAGCTTCGGCAGATACTTCTTGCGCTGCTCGTCCGAACCATAGGCATGGATCGGGTACATCACCAGCGACGACTGCACGCTCATCATCGAGCGGTAGCCGGAATCGATGCGCTCGACTTCCCGCGCCACCAGCCCATAGGTGACGTAGTTGGCGCCGAGCCCGCCATATTCCTCGGGAATGGTGATGCCGAGCAGGCCCGCCTCGCCCATCTCGCGGAAGATCGAGGGATCGGTCTTCTCGTCGAGATAGGCCTCCTCGATGCGAGGCGCGAGCTTGTCGGCGGCGAAAGCGGCGGCACCGTCGCGCACCATGCGCTCATCCTCGGAGAGTTGGTCCTCGATCAGGAAGGGATCTTCCCAGACGAATGCGTTCTTGTCGGCGGCCATGGCCTGTCTCTCCCGCGCAAAATCTTGAGGTGCGGGGCTTATCGGCTCCCGCCTGGAAAAAATCAAACGAAATTGCATCACCAATCAATGAGCGTTAGTAATAGATCATGAACGTCCAGCGCCGCCTTTTGCCGACCACCAGCGCCCTTGCCGCCTTCGAGGCGGTGGCGCGTCTGGGCTCCTTCACCGCCGCCGCCCGTGAGCTCGATCTCACCCAAGGCGCCATCAGCCGGCAAGTCGGCCTTTTGGAAGAACAGTTCGGACGCCGACTGTTCGAGCGCGACAGCCGCAATGTCCGGCTGTCGACGGCAGGCGAGGCCTATGCCGAGGCGGTGCGCTCGGCGCTCGGGCAACTGCGCGACGCAGCTCTTGGATTGATGAGCAATCGGCATGGGGGCATCCTTAACCTGGCGATTTTGCCGACCTTCGGCACGCGCTGGCTGATGCCGCTGATCCCCGATTTCGTCGCCAACAACCCCGACATCACCATCAACTTCGTCACCCGAGTCGGCCGCTTCGACTTCGCCCGCGAACGGCTCGACGCCGCCATCCATTACGGCCTGCCCGACTGGCCGGATGCCGATTCCACGCTGCTCGTGCGCGAGACGGTGGCGCCGGTGGCATCGCCCGAATTCGTGAAAGGGCAACGGATCGCCACGCCGGCCGACATCTGCCGCCTGCCACTGCTGCACATGGCGACGCGCCCCGGCGCCTGGACCGAATGGTTTGAGCATCATGGGCTCAGCGCGCCGACCGGACCCGGTATGCAGTTCGAGCAGTTCGGCACCGCCGCCCAGGCCTGCATGGCCGGGCTCGGCGTGGCGCTGCTGCCGGAAATCCTGATTGCCGCAGAATTGCAGCGCGGCCAACTGCTGCCGGCGCCGGGTCAACCGATGCAGAGTCGCAGCGCCTATTACCTCGTTGTCCCGCATGACAAGCGCGGCCATCCGCCGGTCGCCAGTTTTCGCGACTGGCTGCTAGGCCAACTCGGCAAGGAGCCGGCTGTTCTGGCTTGGTAGCTATTTCCGCTTCATGGCCTCGGCAAGCGCCGCGCCGAACGCGCCCTGCGCGGCCGGCGGCTCCGGCTGGCGCGGCGGCGCCGGCGTGCGCGGCGCCGGCCTGCCGCCACCATTGTCGCGCGAGCCGCTCCGCGGGGCACCGCCGTCGCCGTCCTTGCGCATCGTGAGACCAATGCGGTTGCGCTTGATGTCGACGTCGACGACCCGCACCTTCACCACATCGCCCGCCTTCACCACCTCATGCGCATCCTTGATGAAGCGGTCGGCCAGTTGCGAGACATGGACCAGCCCGTCCTGATGCACGCCGATGTCGACAAAAGCGCCGAAGGCGGCGACATTGGTCACCGTGCCTTCGAGCAGCATGCCTGGCTTCAGGTCCTTGATATCGTCGACACCCTCGGCAAAGGTCGCCGTCTTGAAGCCGGGGCGCGGATCGCGGCCGGGCTTTTCCAGCTCCGCCAGGATGTCGCGCACCGTCGGCAGGCCAAAGCGCTCGTCGACGAAGACACGCGGGTCGAGCGCCTTGAGCGCGGCACTATCCCCCATCAGCGCGCGCACGTCGCGCCCGCAGGCTGCGACGATCTTCTTCGCCACGCCATAGGCTTCGGGATGCACCGAGGAAGCATCGAGCGGCTCGGCGCCATTGGCAATGCGCAAAAAGCCGGCGGACTGTTCGAAGGCACGTGGTCCGAGCCGCGCCACCTTGAGCAGGTCCTTGCGGCTGGCAAACGGCCCGGTCGCATCGCGATGCGCAACGATCGCTTCGGCCAGCGATGGGCCTAGCCCCGAAACCCGTGCCAGCAACGGCGCCGACGCCGTGTTGAGATCGACTCCGACGGCATTCACCGCATCTTCGACCACCGCTTCCAGCGAGCGGCCGAGCCGGTACTGGTCGACATCGTGCTGATATTGGCCGACGCCGATCGACTTCGGCTCGATCTTGACCAGTTCGGCAAGCGGATCCTGCAAGCGGCGAGCGATCGACACGGCGCCGCGCAGTGACACGTCGAGGCCGGGGAATTCCGCCGCTGCCGTCGCCGAGGCCGAATAGACCGAAGCGCCCGCCTCGCTGACGATCACCTTGAGCGGCTTCGTTCCGGAACCGGCTGGCAGGTCCGACAGCATGTCAGCGACCAGCTTCTCGGTCTCGCGGCTGCCGGTGCCGTTACCGATCGAGATCAGCTCCACCTTGTGCTGGCGGATGAGCGCGGCGAGCTCGGCCTGCGTTCCTCGCACATCGTTCCTGGGCGGAAACGGATAGACGGTCGTCGTCGCCACCAGCTTGCCGGTGCCGTCGACCACCGCCACCTTGACGCCGGTGCGGATGCCGGGATCGAGCCCCATCGTCGGCCGCGAACCGGCGGGCGCCGCGAGCAGCAGGTCCTTCAAGTTGCGCGCGAAGACGTGGATCGCCTCTTCCTCGGCGCGCTCGCGCAGGTCGCGCATCAGGTCGAGCGTCAGATGCAGGGACAGCTTGATGCGCCAGGTCCAGCCGGCGACCTCCATCAGCCAGCGGTCGCCCGGCAGGCTGCCGCCGATCGCATAGGCATTGGCGATCATGCGCTCGGCCGGCTTCACCGGCGAGGCATCGTCGGCATCGACCTCGATGTCGAGCGACAGCACCTCCTCGTTGCGGCCGCGCAGCATGGCGAGCGCCCGATGGCTGGGCACGTTCGCCCAGCGCTCGACATGGTCGAAATAGTCGGAGAACTTCGCACCCGCCTCCTGCTTGCCGTCGACGACCCTGGCGCGCAGGAAGGCACGCTCCTTCATATAGGCGCGCAGCTTGCCGACCAGATCGGCATTCTCGGCGAACTGTTCCGACAGAATGTCGCGCGCGCCCTCGAGCGCGGCCTTTGCGTCTGCCACTTCTTCGGTGATGTAGGCGAGCGCGAGATCGGCGGGCACCGCCGCGCGGTCGGCGAGGATCGCCTCGGCCAGCGGCCCGAGCCCCCGCTCCCTGGCGATCTCCGCCTTGGTGCGCCGCTTCGGCTTGTAGGGTAGGTAGATGTCTTCCAGCTCGGCCTTGGTTGCCGCGGCATTGATCTTGGCCTCGAGCTCCGCGGTCAACTTGCCCTGCTCACGGATCGAACCGAGGATCGTCTCGCGGCGCGCGTCGAGCTCGCGCAGATAGGCCAGACGCTCGGCAAGGTCGCGCAACTGCGTGTCGTCGAGCCCGCCGGTGACTTCCTTGCGGTAGCGCGCGACAAAGGGAACAGTCGCGCCCTCGTCCAAAAGCTCGATCGCCGCCGCCGCCTGCTCGGGCCGCGCGCCGATCTCGGACGCTATGATTGCCGCAATGCGCTTGATGTCGGATGCCATGCCGGTCCCTGTCGAAAAGAGCGGCGACCATAGGCCGGGATGCCGTCCTCGCCAACCGCGCTGTTCAGCCCCTGCAGCGAGGTTCCACAGAAAAGGGTTGCGAAGGCGGGCCGCCTGGAACGGCTTAGACCATCCGGCTCAGCGCCTCGAAGAACGCCACCAGCTCGACATCGAGCCGGTCGTCGACAGGCTCCGGCTGCGACGACATCTTGGCGATCACCACCTCGTCCCGCGGATTGACATAGAGCCACTGGCCGTGGATGCCGATACCGCAATAGGCGCCGCTGTCGTGACCGGTCTGGTACCATTTGTTGCGGTAGCGGCCCTTGGGAAAGAGAAACGCCATCGTGCCGCGCTGCCAGGCCTCGAAGCTGCCGCCGGTTGAAACCGTGTCACGGACCCAGGCATCCGGCACGATGCGGCGGCCATTGGCCATGCCGCCCTGCCGCATCATCTCGCCGACCCGCGCCAGGTCGCGCGGCGTCACCGAAATACCGCCGGCGGTGCGCGCCGTGCCTTCCATGTCGACGGCGATCGAGCCCTCGCTCGTCGCGCCGAGCGGCAGCCACAATTTATCTCGCAGAAGATCGGCGATGCGCTGGCCCGACGCCCGCTCCAGCAGCGCGCCGAGCAAATCGGAATTGGGCGAGCGGTAGCGATAGGTCCGGCCGTGTGGCTCGCCGAGACGCTGCAACGTCAGGAGAAACGCCTTGAGGCTTTCGGACCCGCCGCCCGGATTCCACAGCGTGGCGCGGCGATAGCGGGCAAATGCGCTCTCGGGATCGAGATAGGCCTCCTCGAAATCGAGGCTGACGGTCATGTCGAGCACGTGCCGGCAGCTTGCATCGCCATAGGCAGAGCTTTTGGCCTCAGGGATGTAGTTGACGACGGGCGCTTCCGGGTCGAACACCCCCTCGCCTTCCAGTATGCCGGCGAGAATGGCGGTGAACGACTTGCTGATCGAGAAGATGATGTGGCGGGCGCCAAATTCCATATGCGGCGCCAACCAGTCGCCGACCCATTTGCCGCCCTTCATAATGGTCAGCGCATCGGTATCCGAGCGCTGGAGAAATGCCGCGACCGTTTCCGGCGCATTTGCCGAGGCGACCTTTTCGTCGAGCAGCCCGCCAAGCGCCTGCGGGGGCGCCTCGCTGCCGCTGGCGGATGCGAAGGGCGCGCTCGGCACCAGCTCGCCGACATTCTGGAACGACCAGCGATTGAACGGGCTTTCGCGCCAGTTGGAGAGCAGCACCGCGTTGCGGGCCAAGCCATATCTTGTCTCGAACGCGGTCCTGCCGGTCATGACGGTCTCCGGGATCCTCTGCTTGCTTGTGGGTCAGGCCAGCGCGGCGGCTATGGCGTGCACGGCCTTCAGCGTCGCCACCGAATAGGCTGTGTTGGTGAAATCCGGATAGGTCGAAAGCTTCACCACGACCATTCTGTTGTCCCAGCCGATGTGGATAAGCTGCCCGAACACACCCCGGCACATTAGCGCGCGCGAGCGCGGATCCTCGATCCAGAACTGGTTGCGGTAGCTGCCTTCGGGCAGGCTGGGATTGAAGCCCGGGCCGTGCCTGCCGGTGCGCGTCGCCTCGATCCACTCGGCCGGCACCACGCCGCCGCCATTGTCCAGGATCAGCTTGCCGAAGCGGGCGTAGTCGCGCAGCGTCGCGTTGAAGCCGCCGTCGGCGAGCGCATAGCCGGCGCTGTCGACGGTGAAGCAGGCGCTTTCATCCGCGCCGAGCTTTTGCCAGAGTTCCTCGGAAACCAGTTGCGCCAGCCGCTTGCCGGTCACCCGCTCCATGATGAAGGCCAGCACATCGGTCTCGATCGAGCGATACTCGAACGCCTCGCCATGCGGTCGCACCTTGTCCTTAAGCCGCAGGATCAGCTCGAACAGATGCGACGGCCATTGGAAGGATGGGTCGCTGCCGGGCGGCACCGGCTTCCAGCCGGTGGCGACGTCGACCTGGGCGATCTCTGAGCAGGGATTTGTGTATTCCTCGGAAAAGCGCACGCCCGTCGTCATGTCGAGCACATGCTGCACGCTGGCGCCCGTCCAGGCGGTCGCGCCGAGTTCCGGAAGGTAGCTGGTGACCGGCTTTGCCGGATCGATCAGTCCTCGCCCGACGAGGATGCCGAATACCGAGCCGGTGACAGACTTCGCCATCGACTGAGACAGGTGCAGCGTGCGCTCGTCCATCCCGTTGAAATAGCGCTCATAGGCGATCCTGCCGTCCTTGAGCACCAGGAATCCGTCCGTGTAGGTCTCGTCGAGCAGCCCGGCGAGCGTCGTCGGCGCACCTGTGCTGTCCTCCACCGGCAATGCGTCGAGATCGACCTCGGCCCGTTCGAAACGATGGCGATGGCCGTGGCCACGCCAGACTTCGACGGTCGGCAGGAACTCGCGGATATGCTGGAATGCCCATCGGTTCCACGGCGGCCGGTCCCAGTCGAGCTTCGGCGGCACCAGCCTGGGCGGCGAGCCCTGCATGATCGGCGGCCGCGGATCCGAGTTGCGGTAGGAATCCATGATCAATGTCCCGACGACATGAAAACGGACCCGGCGGCGCCTGCCGCCGGGTCCGTCACGATGCGGCTACTTCTGCAGTTCGGTCCAGATCTTGGTGTAGAGTTCCTGGACGTCCGGCGGGCACATCAGCTGCAGCTCGGCTTGCGGCTTGGCATCGGCCGGAATGACCACTTCGGGCGCATCCTTCATGTCGGCCGGCATGTATTTGTCCGAACCGGTGATGGCATTGGCGTAGCGATGGAAAGCCGACAGCCCGGCGGCATTTTCCGGATCCATGATGAAGTTCTGGAACAGCTTGGCATTCTCGACATTCTTGGCTTCCTTGAGAACGACCACATTGTCGCTCCACAGGCCAAAGCCTTCCTTCGGATAATTGTAATGGATGGCGGGATTCGCCAGCCGCTGGCGCAGCGCCGAACCGTTCCAGTCGCTGGTTGCCTTGAAGTCGCCGGCGCCCATCTTCTCGATGGTGTTGTATTCCATCGCGATCCAGTTGGGCTTGGCCGCGACAAGCGTGTCGCGCACCTTCTTCAGCAGCTCCTTGTCGGTGCTGCATTGCTTGCCACCGAGATATTTGGTCGCCGCGAACATGACGTCGTTCATTTCGGGTACGACATTGACCTTGCCCTTGAGCTCATCCGGCGTGTTGAAGATAATGCCCCAACTGTCGGCCGGTCCCTTGTAGGCATCGGTGTTGACAACGACTCCGATCGTGCCCCAGGCCCACGGCACCGAATATTTGCGGCCGGGGTCGAATTCGGGATTGGCCCATTCCGGCGCCACATTCTTGAAGTTCTCCATCTTTCCGGGATCGGTCTCAAGCAGGAGACCTTCCTTGATCCAGATCGGAACGTAGGTCTGCGACGGCACCGCAATGTCGAAGCCGGTGCCGCCCTGACGCACCTTGGCCAGCGCAGTGTCGTTCGAATCGTAGTCGGTGATCGTCACCTTGACGTTGTATTTCTGCTCGAACTTCTTGATGACGTCCGGGCTGGTGTAGTTACCCCAATTGTAGATGTTCAGCTCGCCATCGGCGAAGGCGCCGCCTGTCGAGGCGAGCAGCGCCAACCCCATGGCGGTCGCTGTGATCTTCCAGTTCATGGCTGTGCTCCCATTTCTCATGTCTAATCGCGTTTCCTGCTGATGAAGAAAAACAACGTCACGATGGCGACCGACAAAAGCAGGAATACGGTCGATATCGCGTTTATCTCGGGTGTTATCCCCCGACGGATCTGGCCAAGCATGTAGGTCGGCAGCGTGTCCTGGCCGCCCGACTTGACGAACTCGGTGATGACGACGTCATCGAGCGAGATCACGAAGGCCAGCATCAGCCCGGCCAGGATGCCGGGCCACAGCAGCGGCAGCGTGATGCGGCGGAACGTCCGCCACGGCGTCGCGTAGAGA
>NZ_RZOJ01000380.1:0-5804 GCF_003998845.1 Mesorhizobium sp. M4A.F.Ca.ET.022.05.2.1
CATGCTGCGAGGTCTCGACATTGCCGGCGACGACTGCTGCCGGATATGAAGGCTTCAGCATACAGTCGTCGGGGATGACGATGTTGATCGGCCTGAGACACCCGGCGTTCATCGGGATCATGTCCTCGACCATGACGCGGAAGGCATAGAGCACGGCGGCGCGGGCGACGGGTTCCGGCGCGTTGAAATTGTTCTTTTCCACCTTCGAGGTTCCGGTGAAGTCGACCGTTGCTTCGCGCTTTTGCCGATCGACAGAAATCCTGACCCTGATCACCTGGCCGGTGTCGGTGGGATATTCATAGTCGGAGGTGTCGGGAAGCCGTTCCAGCACGCGCCGCACGCTCTCTGCGGCATTGTCCTGGACGTGGCCCATATAGGCCTCGACGACATCGAGGCCGAAATGCGCGACCATCTTGCGCAATTCGGCAACGCCCTTCTCGTTGGCGGCGATCTGCGCCTTGAGGTCGGCGACGTTCTGGTGCGGATTGCGGGCCGGGTAGGGGTGGTCGGTGAGCAGCGTTTCCAGTTCCTTCTCGCGAAAGCGGCCGCGATCGACGATGCGGAAATTGTCGAACAGCACGCCTTCCTCGTCGACCGTGGTGGCTAAAGGCGTCATCGAGCCGGGCGCGGTGCCGCCGACATCGGCGTGATGGCCGCGCGAGGCCGCCCAGAACAGGATTTCCTTGCGCGCATCGTCGAACACCGGCGTCACCACGGTGATGTCGGGCAGGTGCGTGCCGCCATTGTAGGGGGCGTTGAGGGCGAAGACGTCGCCCGGATGGATGTCGCCGGAATTCAGGCGAATGATGGTCTCGACCGAGCGGTCCATGGAGCCGAGATGCACCGGCATGTGCGGCGCGTTGGCGACCAGCGCGCCATGGCGGTCGAAGACGGCGCAGGAGAAATCCAGCCGTTCCTTGATGTTGACGGAATAGGCGGTGTTCTGCAGCGTCACGCCCATCTGCTCGGCGATCGACATGAAGAGGTTGTTGAAGACCTCCAGCATGACCGGATCGGCTTCGGTGCCGAGCGCTGCCTGGCGGCGTTTCTTCTCGGTTCGCCGCAACAGCACATGGTTCCTGGCGGTGATCTCGGCCTGCCAGCCGGGCTCGACGATGATGGTCTGGTTGGGCTCGATGACCAGAGCGGGACCGGCCACCCTGTTGCCGGACTTGAGCGCTTCGCGCCGGAAGATGCCGGCTTCGCGCCATTCGCCTTCGGTGAAGATTTTGCGCGTCCTGGGAGGGCTTGCGGCAAGATCTTCCATTTCCGATTCACTTTCGTCGCGGCCGCCGCCGCCGGTATCGGTGCCTTCGACACCGACGGTCTCGACGATCATCGGCTTATCGTCATAGACGAAGCCGAATTGCGCCTTGTGGGCGACTTCGAAATCGCGCCTCGCCTGGAATATTGAGCCGCTGGCGAAATTCACCGGCAGCGCCGTGTCGGTGCCGTCATAGCGGATCTGCAGGACGGGCCTGGAAGCGACCGCGCTCTCGGCGATGCCTTGTGCCGCGAATTCAGCGATGACGGCTTTCCTCAACGTTGCGATAAGCTCGTCGATCGCCGTCCTGGACTCTTCGGCGAGCGGCTTGAGCAGCGCCTGCTGGCGCGAGGCGAACACCGACGACAGGCCGATGCCATAAGCCGATAGCAGGCCAGAGAAGGGATGGATCAGCACCGCTTCCATGCCGAGCGCATCGGCGACCAGGCAGGCGTGCTGGCCGCCAGCGCCGCCAAAGCAGTTCAAGAGATATTCAGTGACGTCATAGCCGCGCTGCACCGAGATCTTCTTGATGGCGTTGGCCATGTTCTCGACGGCGATGGTGACGAAGCCTTCGGCGACCGCCTCGGGCGAGCGGCCATCGCCGATCTCGGCGGCCAGCGCGGTGAATTTTTCGCGCACGGTGTCGACGTCGAGCGCCTGGTCCTGGCCGGGACCGAAGATCGCCGGGAAGTAATCGGGCTGCAGCTTGCCGAGCATGACGTTGGCGTCGGTCACGGCGAGCGGGCCGCCGCGCCGATAGGCGGCCGGGCCGGGATTGGCGCCGGCGGAATCCGGCCCGGCGCGGAAGCGGCCCGCCTCATAGTGCAGGATCGAGCCTCCGCCGGCGGCAACGGTATGGATGCGCATCATCGGCGCGCGGATGCGCACGCCGGCAACCTCGGTGTCGAAGGCGCGCTCATACTCGCCGTCATAGTGGGCGACATCGGTCGAGGTGCCGCCCATGTCGAAGCCGATGACTTTTTCGAAACCGGCGAGCTTCGCCGTCTCGACCATGCCGACGACGCCTCCGGCCGGGCCGGACAACAGCGCGTCCTTGCCCTGGAACATATCGGCGGCGGTGAGACCACCTGACGACATCATGAACATCAGGCGGGGGCCGGCACCCAGTTCGCCCGCCACCCTTTGCACGTAGCGCGATAGGATCGGCGACAGGTAGGCGTCGACCACGGTGGTGTCGCCGCGGCCGACCAGCTTGATGAGCGGCGAGACCTCGTGGCTGACAGAAACCTGGGCGAAGCCGAGCTTGCGGCAGACTTTGGCGACAGCCTTCTCGTGGTCGGGATATTTCCAGGCATGCATGAAGACGATAGCGACCGCATCGATGCCGTCGGCTTTGGCCTGTTCGATTGCCGGGTGGCAGGCGGCGACGTCGAGCAAACGTTCGACCCAGCCGTCGGCGCGCACGCGTTCATCGATCTCGACGACGCGCTCATAGAGCTGTTCGGGCAGGATGATCTCCTTGGCGAAGATATCCGGGCGTGCCTGATAGGCGATGCGAAGCGCGTCGCGAAAACCCTTGGTGGTAAGCAGGAGCACACGGTCGCCTTTGCGCTCGAGCAGCGCATTGGTGGCGACAGTGGTGCCCATCTTGATGTCGCCGATCAGCCCCGGCGGAATGGCGGAACTGGATTTCAGTCCAAGCAGGTCGCGAATGCCCTGGATGGCAGCGTCCGCATAGGCTTCCGGATTTTCTGACAGCAGCTTGCGAGCATGCAGTCCGCCTTGCGGGTCGCGGCCGATGACGTCGGTGAAGGTGCCACCGCGGTCGATCCAGAAATCCCATTTTTCGGTCATCGCGGCTCCTGGAATTTTCCCTGCGTAATCTGGTGCTTGGCTTATCCTGTTAGTGCGCCATTCGGCGGCCGGCAATCGCCCAGATGATGTTACATGCGGAAATGCAACGTTACGAAACTCCACGCCGGCTGATGCATTTCTCCTTCGACCGCTCACCAGAATGTGAGCGTCGATTGAAGGAGAGATATCATGAAGAAGCTCATTCTGGCGTCCCTTTCGGCGCTCGCCCTGCTCGGAGTTGCGGCTTGCAGCGACAGCGGGACGGACAACACCACAACCCAGAGCACCAATCCGCCGGCCGCCGAAGAGCCTATGAAGCCGGCTACTCCGGCTCCTGACGCTACGAAACCAGCCGAACCGGCTCCGGCAGCACCTGCTGCGCCCGCGCAGTAGTTCACAAGGCGAAGAAGGCCGGTCCCCTACCGGCCTTCTTTCTTTTCAGCTACCGGCGCCAGAGGCTTGCGCCAGCAACATCATATGACCCGGACCCAATGGGCCTGCGGCACTGTCTGCGCTTGATAGCGGTGGGCAGTTCGCACTAAGAAGCCTCATGTCGATTTGGGACCGCCTCGGCGACTTCATCGTTCGTGTTACGTCTTCAGCGTCATCGGGCGTCGCCGATGTCGTCGAAGCCGTGCGAACGGTTTTCTCCGGCGATGCCGATCTGCGCCGCCGCGTGGCCTTTTCGGTAGCGATGATCGCGCTCTCGGCCAAGATGGCCAAGGCTGACGGCATCGTCACCCAGGATGAGGTGCGCGCCTTCCAGGAAATATTCGATGTGCCGCCGAAAGAGACGCGCAATGTGGCGCGGCTCTACGACCTAGCCAAGCGCGATGTGGCCGGCTTCGAGATCTATGCCCAGCGCATGGCGCAATTGTGCGGCTCCGGCCATGCGAACTGCATGATGCTGGAAGACATACTCGACGGCTTGTTCCACATCGCCAAGGCCGACGGGCTGATTCATGAGCACGAAGGCCGGTTCCTGCACCGTATCGCCGAGATCTTCCGCATCGACGAGGCACATTATCAGAGCATCCTGGCCAGGCACGTCAATCTCGGCGCCGGCGATCCCTATGTCGTGCTCGGCATCGAGCGCGGAAAGCCGTTCGAGGAGGTCAGGAAGCGCTACCGCAAACTGGTCTCGGACAATCATCCCGATCGGCTGATCGCGCGCGGCCTGCCGCAGGAATTCATCAAGATCGCCACCACCAGGCTCGCGGCGATCAATGCCGCCTATGAGATGATCGAACGGGGCCTCAGGCACGCATGAGCGGTTTCCTGCCCGACCAGCCAGGCGCCGAGGTCAGGGTATCGCCGAATTTCGGCCCGCGGCGCGAGACGTTGAAACCCGACATGATCGTGCTGCACTATACGGGCATGGCGACCGGACCCGGCGCCGAAGCGTGGCTGTGCGATCCGGCGAGCGATGTGTCCGCTCACTATCTGATCCACGAAGACGGCCGCATCGTGCAAATGGTTCGCGAAAGCGACCGCGCCTGGCATGCCGGCAAGAGCTCGTGGTTCGGGCGAACGGACATCAACTCCTGCTCTGTCGGCATCGAGATCGTCAATCCCGGCCATTCGCTCGGTTATCCCGATTTCCCCAGGCGGCAGATCGATGCGGTGATCGGCCTGTGCAAAGGCATCGTGCAACGCCATTCCATTGCGGCGCAGCGCGTGCTCGCCCATTCCGATGTGGCGCCGGGTCGCAAAGTCGATCCGGGCGAGAAATTCCCCTGGAAGACCCTGTTTGCGGCCGGCATCGGCCATCTCGTGCCGCCTGCGCCGGTCAGGCAGGGCGCGACGCTGAAAACCGGCGACACGGGGAGCGATGTCGAGGCGCTGCAGTCGATGCTGGCGCTTTATGGCTACGGTGCGGAGATATCCGGTATGTTCGACCGCCAGACCGAAATCGTCGTCGAGGCTTTTCAGCGGCATTTCCGGCCGCGGCTGGTCGATGGAATGGCTGACGGCTCGACAATCCGCACGCTGCAAAGGCTGCTTGCTTCCATGAAGGCAATCCCAGCCAAATAGTTCATTTTGCGTCGCTAAATTACAATCTGTCACTTAAAGTGACTTGCGCCGCCTTCTTTGCCGCCAAATCGACCGTCAAAGGCGATCCGTGCAATTTATCGGACGTCTAGCCTCCCGGATGTTTCGATATTGATTTGGTGTCGCCGCGTGAAGTTCTTCGCGCGGTTCTAACAGAACAGGACCACATGCGAAATTTGACCGTCTTGACGGCAGCCGTTGCTGCCGGTGTAATGACTTTTGCCATCGGGGCCGCGAATGCCGCGCCCCAGAGCCTGCGGGCCGACAGCGGCTTCATCGCCGTAGCCGGCAAAACCGCGCCGAAGGCCGCGGAGAGCCCGAAAGCAAAAAAGACGACCACCGCGAAGGTGCAAAAGGTCGCCGCGGTGAAAGCCAGGAAAGCGACGGCGAAGCGGCGTGTGCAGCGCAACAGGAAGACGATCGACCTGACGACCACAGCCTCGATCCGCCCGAGCACCGCGGCAGAGTCGACAGCGGCGGCGGCAGCGGCCGACGGCGGCCAGTACTCGGCGATCATCGCCCGCTATGCGGCGGCGGAAGGCGTGCCGGTGTCGCTGGCCAAGGCGGTCATCAAGATCGAGAGCAATTACCGGCCGAACATCGTCGGCAGCGCCGGCGAGATCGGCCTGATGCAGATCAAGCCGGCGACGGCGCGCATGATGGGCTACAG
>NZ_RZOJ01000381.1:0-5767 GCF_003998845.1 Mesorhizobium sp. M4A.F.Ca.ET.022.05.2.1
TCCGGAGACGGCGCGCGAGAAGCGGCGCAGGAACGGCAGATGCGGCGCGATGGTGGCGGAAAGGCTCATGATTGACGTCTCCCTCAGATGACGCAGTTGCATAGGTTGCCGGTCAAGCCGATGGCAAGCCCCGAAAAAATGAAACGCCGGCTTTCCGAAAAAGTTCCTATGGTGTGGAACTAATATAAGGGGACGACGTTTGAGGTCGGGACGGGCAACCAGACGAGGGTGCCGCTTTGCGTTGTGTGTTAGGGGCGGCCAGGGTGCTGGAAATAAAGGGCGAAATGAAGGATATGACGAAAGACACTTCGGCTGGCGCCGCAGGCAGGCGCCGGGCTATTTCCGGCGACCCGCTCGGGCCAAACTCGGAAATCGGCCGCAAACTCAAGCAATATTACGACGAGCTGGTCTCCGATCAGGTGCCGGACCGCTTCTCCCAATTGCTCAGTCAATTGGAGCAGGCAGACCCCGCACGGAAAAAGGATTGAAGCATGGCGGCCGTCTCGCAGAGCTTCAAGACCGACCTGCTCGGCTCGATCCCGAGCCTGCGCGCCTTTGCAGTATCGCTGACGCAAAACGCCGACAAGGCCGACGATCTGGTGCAGGAAACGCTGGTCAAGGCCTGGGACAAGCATGAAAGCTTCCAGCCGGGCACCAATCTCAAGGCCTGGCTGTTCACAATCCTGCGCAACGAGTTCTATTCGCAGATGCGCAAGCGCGGCCGCGAAGTGCAGGACAGCGACGGCATCATGACGGCGAGGCTCGCCGTTCATCCGGCCCAGCACGGCCAGCTCGATCTGAAGGATTTTCGAGGCGCGCTCGAACAGTTGCCGGAGGATCAGCGCGAAGCCATCATCCTGATCGGTGCATCGGGCTTTTCCTACGAGGAAGCGGCGGAAATCTGCGGCTGCGCCGTCGGAACGATCAAGAGCCGTGTCAGCCGTGCACGTGCCAGGCTGCAGGAAATCCTGAAGATATCCGGCGAAGACGAGTACGGTCCGGATGCGATATCGGCGCAAGTGACAGGGTCGAACGCCGCCTAAGGGTCCGGGCGACCTCGAAGCCGGCTTTCAGCACTCATGCCAGCGGTCCGCGGCCGCAGGCCGCCGCCACCGCCTCGACAAGATCCTCCCCGGAGAAGGGTTTGCTGACCAGCCTGATCTCCGGAAAGGACGTCTTCAATTCGTCCAGGTCGGAATAGCCGGAGGCGAAGATGAAGGGCAGGCCGGATTCGCGCAGCCGCGAGGCGAAGTCGAGGGTAGAGGCGCCACTCAGCATCAGGTCGACGATGGCGGCGTCGAATCGGGCGGCCACATGCTCCGGCTCGATCTCGGTGAGGTCGCCCGCAACGACCACGTCGCCGGCGCCATAGTCGCGGCACAGCTGTTCGACATCCGCGGCGATGAGGAATTCGTCTTCCAGGACGAGAATCCGCAATCCGTCAAGCAATGGCACCTAGCAAAATCTCCTCGGGTATGCCTCCCAGAAGAGGCAGTCATGAGCGCTATCGGGCGCGCTGTCATTTAAAAAGTTATGTCGGAGCGCCGACGAATTTTTGATGAGACAGGAGCGAGCGGTCCGGATCAGGCACGGCCTCGCCGAAGGGTTCAGCCAATTCCATTTAATGGCTCGGAACCTTGCCGTGTGTCGGGCGTTGAAAGCAAGCAAACGCAAGGAGTTAAGCCATGGCGAGCGCCGCAGGAAGAGCCGCGAATGACGGCCGGACGAGTCCAGACCTCGAAGCCGACATCAGGCAACTGAAAGCCGACATCGAAAAACTGACCAAGCAGTTGGCGAAGACCGGCGAGCACGGCTATGGAACGGCGCGGCGGGCCGCCAGCGAAGGCGTCGAGCAATTGCGCGCCCAAGGCGAAGCTGCCTTCGAAGGATTGCGCGGCAATGCCAGGGACATCGAGGCGCAGATCGCCGCCAATGTGCGCGAAAAGCCGGTGACCTCGCTGGCGATCGCGGCAGGTGTCGGCTTTCTGTTCGCGCTTCTGGCGCGGCGCTAGTTCCGCACAGATGGGAATGCTGGCATCGCTGATTTCGGCTGTCGCCTCCGGCGAGGCCGTCGCGGCGCTCGGCCGCGCGCGGACGATGGCGATCGTCTACGGCGTTGCGGCGCTCGCGGCACTCACCGGCCTCGGCTTCCTCATCGGCGCGGCCTATATCTGGGCCGCCGGACGCTATGGCCCGATGGCGGCCTCGCTGGGCTTCGGCATCGGCTTCCTCTTGATCGCCGGACTTATCCTTGTTGTCTACCAGTTGTCGGCGGGCCTGCGGGCGCGGCGCCGGGCACGCCGGCGCCTCGCCGATATGAAGGCGCTTGGCATCACCGCCGCGCTCGCCGCGCTACCAGTTCTGCTCAAGGGGAAGGGCGGGCTCGGCGCCGTTCTTGGTCCGGCGCTGGCGTTGGTTGCCTATGCGATCTACCGGGAGAATGCGAAGCCGGACCACGGCAAGGATCCGGACAACGAGACAGGCTAGAACGATTCCAGGTAACCGGTTCGCACTTGTCCTGGAATTGCTCAAGTTCCATAGCTATTTGGGCAGATCCTCCAACGGCATCGATATTTCGGCAAAGACGCCGTCCGGGCGGAATTCGTGCTTCACTGCGCTGGAGATGACCTTGGTCAGGCTGCGGCGGATCAGGATCGAGCCGAAGCCGTGACGATCCGGCGGCTCCACCTGAGGGCCGCCGGTTTCGCGCCAGGTCAGCACCAGGCGACGAGTGCCCTTTCTGCCGTGCGTCTTCCAGCCGAGTTCGACCCTGCCGGACGCTACCGACAGCGATCCGTGCTGCAGGGCGTTGCTTGCCAGTTCATGCAGGATCAGTCCGAGCCCGACCGCCTGGTCGGGGGTGAGCAGCAAGTCGTCGCCAGTGATCGTCATGCGCGGCTGCTCGGCGCTATCGAACGGCTTGACCTCGACCTGCACCAGCTCGTTGATGCCGATGCCGCGCCATTCGCGATCGGACAGGAGGTTGTGGGCGGCGCCCAGCGCCTGCAGCCTTGCGCCGAAGGCTTCCAAGAACTCGCTCGGCCGGCGGGCGTGGCGAACGGTCTGCGTCGCCAGCGCCTGCACCGTCGCCAGCGTGTTCTTGACCCGGTGGTTCAGCTCGCGCAGCAACAGCCGCTGGCGCTCGTCGCCGAGCTTGCGCTCGGTAATGTCGTAGTTGACGCCGAAGATCAGTGTCGGCTTGCCGTCGTCCTCGCGTTCGATGACGCGGCCACGCGTGGCGATCCAGCGCGGCGGGTAGATACCCTTCACCCGGTATTCGCCGAAATAGTCATCGCTACCGGTCAGCGCGTCGCGAAAGCGCGTCTCGGTCTGATAGACGTCGCGCGGATCGATGGCCGCCAGGATGTCGCGCGCCTTCAGCCGGTTCGAGCGCGGCAGGTTGAAAAGTTCGGACAGCAGCACGTCGCATTCGATGATGTCGGTGCGGATGTCCCATGCCCAACTGGCGAGCGAGGCGGCGTCGAGGGCGATGGCGCGGCGCTTTTCCTCCTGCGCCAGCGCCTCTTTTGCGATAGCGCCGCTGCGGGTTGCGTCCTTCAGCGCGAACAGGCTGGCGGCGAGTTCGGCCAGCGCCTTCAGCTGGCCGAGCTGATCAGCCGACGGAAAGGCGCGCGGCTTGCGGTCGAGCACGCAGAGCGTGCCGATGCGGGCGCCTGCCACGACCATCGGCACGCCGGCATAGAAGTGGACATGATGCTTGCCGGTGACTGCGGGACTCGCGGCGAAGCGTGGGTCGAGGGTCGCGTCGGTCACCACCATCGGCTCGTCGCCGGCGGCGATGGCATGTGCACTGAAGGGCATTCCGGTGGTGGTTTCGGTTTCGCCCAGGCCCAGGCTGGATTTGAACCACTGGCGCTCGGCATCGACGAGGGTGATCAGCGCGATCGGTGCCTGAAGCACAGCGGCGGCAAGACCGGTGACGCGGTCGAAATCAGGATCGGGCTCCGTGTCAAGCAGACCATGAAGCACGGCCAGGCGGTGCTCCGCCTTCACCGCGCCAAGGACATCGGCCGGCAGTCCCGGCGTTTTGCGCACCCTGCTATCCACCAAGCCCCCAAATGCCGCGTCCTGCAGCCAGCACCCGCGGTGCCGACATATGCCAACGCCCCAGGCTGCGGAACCTTCGCGGCGAGGAACCGTTACCCGACCATATTCTGCCAGACGCGCCGGCCGGTGCCAAACGATACGGAGGCCGACCATGACCAAGATCATTCCCGAGGAGAAAGCCCGCCAGGGACGCTGGGGGGTCAATGTGCTCAAGATTCTTGTCGCAGGGCTGCTTCTGGCATTCGTTGCGTGGGGGATCGCGGAGATTTATGGCGAAGTCATCAAAGCTCCGACCACCGAGCAGGGGCCCAAGGGCTAGAGGCCACGTCCGCGTCCATCTCGTTTCCCGGTGCATCACGCCGCCTCTGCCCGCGCGACCCGAGACGGCACCAGCACCTTTAGCGCACCGGGGTGAATTGCGATCTCGGTCTCGCGTTCGAGTTGGACGAGCTCGCCATCCATAACGGCGCGGTATTTGCTGCTCGCGGCATGGATTTTCAGCCTGGCACTCTCCGCCTGATGGATTTCGACATGGGCGCTGTCGCGCCATTTGCCACGCGCCATGTCGAAGAAGACCCTGACCAGCTCGCCACGCCTGCGCGCCACCGAGATGTAGATGCCGAGCACGCCGCCGGCGGGGTTGTCGGCATAGGGCAGGTGGCCCTCGCCGAACAGGTTGTTGGTGACACCGATGCCGGTGGCGCGGGTCACGATCTCGGCCTCGCCGATGGTGAGTGTCACCTTCAAGGCCGGCGGGTTCTTGATCGTCGCCCAGGCGGCACGCGCCGAGGCCCGCATCTTCCCAAGCCGCGAGCCGAATTCCATGCCCTCGCGCAGCTGCACCATCTTGGCGTGCAGGCCGATGGAGAATTGGTGGATGAAAGGCCGGCCATTGGCGCTCGCCATGTCGACCGCTATCACCTCGCCATCGGCAAAGGACTTCAGCGCCGCGTCGAGCGTCTGCGGAACGCCGAGCCCGCGGGCGAAGAGGTTCATCGTGCCTGCCGGCAGGATGGCCAGCGCCGTCTTGCGGTTCATCAGCAGGCCGGCTGCGGCCGAAATGGTGCCGTCGCCGCCGCCGGCCAGTACGACATCGACGTCGCGCCGCCGGGCCGCCTTTTGGAGGGCCGCTGCAATGTCTTCGCCGGCAACCACATCGACATCCACGGAATGGCCGGCCGCCTCGAGCGTTTGGCGCAGCCGGTCACAGAAGCCGGAAAGATCGGTTGTCCGCAACGTGCCGCCATCCCGGTTCAGCACCGCCGCAAATCGCATGCCCCACTCCGTTGTCGCACACCGAGCCGCGATAGGCTCAGCCGCAGGCTGAAACGGAATGGCTAGAGAAAGGTTCCCGGGTCCGGTGAAACCGGCCAGCGCCAGCAATTTCATGGGCTTGTCCGAAGCGCGCAGCCGCATTTTTCGGAACAACGATGTGGTCACGACGTTGTGAACCTGTAGAAACGCCGCGGCCGATCCTCCAGCGACGGTGCGGTGGACCCGAAATCATGCACGAGGAGGAAGCATCATGATACGCACCCTTTTTGCGACCACCGCGCTCGCCACACTGATTGCAGCCGGCGCCTACGCGCAGACAGCGACGACCCCGGCGCCAGCCACGCAGAACGAGGCGCCGGCCGCCCCGGTGATGCGTGCCGAGGGCAGCCTTGCCACCAACATCATCGGCGAGTCCGTCTATAAC
>NZ_RZOJ01000382.1:0-5766 GCF_003998845.1 Mesorhizobium sp. M4A.F.Ca.ET.022.05.2.1
GACCAGCCCGTTGCGCTCGTTCTCCGAGCTTGCCTTGTCGAGCTCGGCGTTGAGGAATTTTCCGGGCCGATGCTCGATCTTCGTGATGCGGCCGCGCACCGGAGCGCGGTTCACATGGCAGGAAAAGACGTTCATGAAAACGGAGATGCGGGTCATCTCGCCAGAGCCGAGGCCAAGCTCGCGCGGCGGCACGGCCGGCCCGACCGCCGAGATGATGCCATCGGCCGGGCTCACCACCAGCCGGTCGTCGACCGGCGTGACGCGCTCGGGATCACGGAAGAAATAGACGCACCAGGCGGTCAGGATCAGCCCGATCCAAAACAGGATCGAGGAGAAATAGCCGAGGAAGAGCGTGCCTGCGCCAAAAGCGGCGATGAACGGATAGCCCTCGCGATGGATCGGAACGAGCGTATTCTTGATCGTGTCGACGATGCTCATCGGGCTGGGACGGTCCCTGTTTCAGGTCCGGCCTCAATAGCGGAAAGCCCCCCTGCCCGCAACGCAACATTGGGAGAGGTTGGGTGCGACGCCGGCACGGCGCGCAGCCATATTTTTTGCCTATGCTGTCGGAACTCGACCTTTCCGCTCGTCCTTGGCTAGACAACTCGACCAGGGAGCCCGCCAAATGCCATCGCCGAAATCGTCTGCAATTGACGCCAAGGTCATCACTGAGGGCCTCGCCTTCGGCGAGTCGCCGCGCTGGCATGAGGGGCGGCTGTGGGTCTGCAATTGGGGAACCGGCGAGATCATTGCCATCGATGCCGAAGGCAACAGCGAAATCATGCTCAAAATACCGGCCACCCTGCCCTATTCGATCGACTGGCTGCCGGATGGACGATTGCTTGTCATATCCGGCCGGGAAGGCTTGTTGCTGCGGCAGGAAACGGATGGAACGCTCGTCACCCATGCCGATTTCAGGCCGCTGTCGAACAGCCCGTGGAACGAGATCGTGGTCGACGGGCGCGGCAACGTCTACGTCAATGGCGGCGGGCCGGCGCCGGCGGCGGGCCAGCATTTCGGACCGGGCACCATCGTCCTGGTGACGCAGGACGGGGAGGTGCGACAGGTGGCCGAGAACATCGCCTTCGCCAACGGCATGGCCGTGACACTGGACAACCGGACACTGATCGTCGCCGAATCCCACGCCAACCGACTGACCGCTTTCGATATCGCGGCCGATGGCAACCTTACCAACCGCCGTGTCTGGGCAGATCTCGGCAACGATTATCCCGATGGCATATGCATCGATGCCGAAGGCTGCATCTGGTACGCCGACGTGCCCAACCGGCATTGCGTCAGGGTGCGCGACGGCGGCATAAAGCTCGACAGGGTCGAAGCCGATCGCGGCTGCTTTGCCTGCATGCTCGGCGGGCCTGACGGCAGGACACTCTACATCACGGCTGCCGAATGGCGTGGCTTCGAGCACATGATCAGCGACGCCCGCACCGGCCAGGTGCTGAGCGTCGCCGCACCCGCGCCAGGCGCGGGCTGGCCCTCCTCCAGTTCGGGCAGACGCTGATAGTTGGCGATATCCGCCCGGACACCCAGCCGGGCGATCGTCTCCTGCGGATTGAAGGCGATGCGCTCGTGCGCGACCTTGACGATCGGCACTACTTTGTCGACCGCTGCCTGGCTTCCCATTCGACGATGGTGACGAGGTTGAACTCGCCCGGCCCGGAGAACTGCTCGAGCAGGAAATCCTGCACGAAGCCCTCCTGCCGGCGCAGCAGTTCATGGGTCATCCGGACCTTGCCGATGATCTCCTCGCGGGCTTCAACCGGGACGACGAACTTATCGACCCGGAACACGCTGCCATTGCCTTGATTTTTATTGCTCATTTCGATCTGTCTCCGTTTGGGAAAAGCTCATTTCGCAGGGGCTCGGAGACGGTTTGCAAGCTCAAGATAGGTTGAGGTCAAGGGGAAATTTTGCGCCGACTTCCCCTTCTCCTCCTGTGGGAGAAGGTGGATCGGCGCGCAGCGCCGAGACGGATGAGGGGTGCTGGAAGATCGGCTGCCGCGATTTCAACATATCGCCAAGCTGGAACACCCCTCATCCGTGGCCTTCGGCGACACCTTCTCCCACAAGGGGAGAAGGAAGAGGCGCTAACTGACCTCCGACGTCCTTCTCCGTACGATGACACCCAGCTCGTCGCTCTCGCGGGCGACGCGCAGCCTCTCCTCGGCCTCGGTCGCCTCGCGCTGGCGGTCCCACATCGAGGCGTAGAGGCCATCCTTGCGCAGGAGCGCGGCATGAGTGCCGCGTTCGGCGATCTGGCCGTCCTTGAGCACGATGATCTCGTCGGCCGAGATCACCGTCGACAGGCGGTGGGCAATGACGATGGTGGTGCGGCCCTTGCTGACCAGGTCGAGGGCTGCCTGGATCTCCTGCTCGGTCTGGGTGTCCAGCGCCGAGGTCGCCTCGTCGAGCATCAGGATCGGCGGGGCCTTCAAAATGGTGCGGGCGATCGCCACGCGCTGCTTCTCGCCGCCGGAGAGCTTCAGCCCGCGCTCGCCGACCATCGAGCGGTAGCCCTCGGGCAGTTTCTGAATGAAGGGGCCGATCTGGGCGAGCTCGGCTGCCTTGCGCACCTCCTCCTCGCTGGCCCCGACGCGGCCATAGCGGATGTTGTAGGCGATGGTGTCGTTGAACAGCACGGTGTCCTGCGGCACCATGCCGAGCACCGCGCGCAGGCTCTCCTGGGTGACGTCCCTGATGTCCTGGCCGTCGATCAGCACCTGTCCGGACTGGACGTCGTAGAAACGAAACAGCAGCCTGGAGACGGTCGACTTGCCGGCCCCGGATGGGCCGACGATGGCGACCGTCTTACCCGCCGGCACCTCGAAGGAGACGCCCTTCAGGATCTTGCGGTTCGGATCGTAGGAGAAATGCACGTCGCGGAATTCGACCTTGCCTGCGCCGACCACCAAAGGCCTGGCGTCCGGCCTGTCGACGATTTCCTGCCGCACGTCGAGCAGGTCGAACATGTGCTCGATGTCGGTCAGCCCCTGGCGGATCTCGCGATAGATGAAGCCGATGAAGTTGAGCGGCACGGAAAGCTGCATCAGCATGGCGTTGATGAAGACGAAGTCGCCGACACTCTGCGTGCCGGCCTGCACTTCCAGCGCCGACATGCACATGACGATGACGGTGCCGAGGCCGAAGATGACGCCCTGGCCGAAGTTCAGCCAGCCGAGCGAGGTCCAGGTGCGGGTGGCGGCGATCTCATAGCGCGCCATCGAGCGATCGAAGCGCTCGGCCTCCATGGCCTCATTGGTGAAATACTTGACTGTCTCGAAGTTGAGCAGCGAGTCGATCGCCTTGGTGTTGGCGTCAGTGTCGCTGTCGTTCATGTCGCGACGGATCGAGATCCGCCAGTCGCTCGCCTTGACCGTGAACCAGACATAGATCCAGACGGTGACAGCGACAACGGCCACGTATTTCCAGCCGTAGGTGAAGGCGAAGATGCCGGCGGTGAGCGCGAATTCGAGGATGGTCGGCGCCGTGTTCAGCATGATGAAGCGCACGATCGTCTCGATGCCTTTGGTGCCACGCTCGATGATGCGCGACAGGCCGCCGGTGCGGCGCTCGAGATGGAAGCGCAGCGACAGCTGGTGCATGTGGACGAAGGTGCGGAAGGCGAGTTGGCGCACCGCATATTGCCCGACACGGGCAAACAGCGCGTCGCGCAGCTGGTTGAAGCCGAGCTGCACGAGGCGGAGCACATTGTAGGCGACGACCAGCATTACCGGCGCAAGCAGGAAGGACGGCAGCGGCGGCGGCGTCTTCGCGGCGCCAGCCAACGCGTCGGTCGCCCATTTGAAGAAATAGGGGCCGGCCACCAGCGTCACCTTGGCGACAACCAGGAGCAGCGTCGCCCAGGTGACGCGCGCCCTCAGGTCGGCCCGGTCGGTCGGCCACATATAGGGCCACAGATTGCGGAGTGTCGCGAGGGTCGAGGAATCGGAGACGGTTTTTCCGGCCATTCTTTTTGCCTTCTTGTTCTAGCCGACGGAGCAGCAGGATTTGACCAGCGCCGAGAGCGACGCCGAGACATCGGCGAGCGCCGCGTGGTCGACCTCGTAGCGCGAGCGCTGGCGGTCGGGCTCGAAACGGACCAGCCCGGCCTCGACCAGTATCTTCAGATGTTGCGAGACGGTGGACTGGGCGAGGTCGAGATGGTCGACCACCTCGCGGCAGCAGCAGGAACGGCTGGCGGCGAGATGCCTGAGGATCTCGATGCGTGCCGGATGCGAAAGTGCCGCGAACCGCGCCGCGACGGCGCGGCTGTCCGGGGCGCAACCGGGCGGAGCGCCCACCAGGGTGGGTTCAGTCAGGGATTCGGTCATCGTTCATCGGCGATAGACGATGAACGATGCGAGGGCAAGCTAAGCTGGTGGGTAGTATAACGCCTGCGCACTGCAATGGAGGCAATTTCCGGAGTTGGCGCGACAGCGCTCCCTCTGCCCTGCCGGGCATCTCCCCACAAGGGGGGAGATTGGCCAATCGCCGAATTCCTACTGCGTCTTCGTCGGCGCCGTCGTCATCTGGTCGCCCATCGCCTTCATGTCGGCGTCCTCGCCTTCCTTCGACTTTTGCGGGACCTTGAACACCTGGCCCGGCCAAATGCGGTCAGGGTTGCTGATCTGGTCCTGGTTGGCGAGATAGATGGTGGAATAGCGCACGCCGTGGCCATAGACGCGGCGCGAGATCCGCCACAGTGTATCGTTGCGCCGGATGATGACGGCGCTATCGGCATGTTCGAGCTTGGGCGCCACCGTCTCGGGGGCGTCGGGCGTCGCGGCAGCCACCTTGGCCGGGGCTTCGGCGCCAGGAGCAGCAGCAGGCGCTTCGGCCGTCGTTGCAGGCGCAGCGGGTTCGGCTGCCGGGGCAGCAGGCGCTTCGCCCGCTGTCGCGGGCGCGGCTGGTTTGGCTTCGGCGGGCTTTGCCTCCGCCGGCTTGACCTCGGCCGGCGCCACGGCGGCGACCGACTCACCCGGCTCGCGCTCGAAGGGCACGGCGGCGCGGGCCACCACCTTCACCCCGTCGGCATCGAGCGCATCGACATGGATGGTGTAGCTGCCGACCGGAATGTCGCGCGCCGCTTCGACCAGGAAATGGCCGTCAGGCGAGGTCTGGGCGTCGCCGAGCAGTATGTCGTTGGCATAGGCACGCACCTTGCGGCCGGGATCGGCCGTGCCGGCGACGAAGATCTTGTTGCCGTCGATCTCGACCGCCTCGACGACGATCTTGGGCTCGCCCGCCGGTGCCGCCGGCGGCGTTCCCGGCGCAGCGGGCGCTGGTGCTGGCGCGGCTTCAACCGCGGCCGGCGCGGCCGGAGCCGTAGCGGGGGCTTCGGCCGCCGGAGCGGCCGCCTGGTCGCCAGTGGCGGGTGCCGCGGGCTTCGTCTCCGGTGCCGGGACGGTAAGCAGTTCGGACGGCTTGCCCGGTTCCTCGACCATGGCAAGCACCTGGCCGGCTGGGCTCTGCGGGATCGAGACGACGGCGGTCTGCACCGAGGCGGTCACCACATCGCCGGTCGTCGAGCGCAGCGTGATGGTGTAGTCGCCGGGCTTCAGCGGATCGTCAAGGACGACGGCGAAGGCGCCGTCCGGACCGGCAACGGTCGAGCCGAGCACGGTCGTGCCGTTCAGGATCTCGACCTTGGAATTGGGCGCCGCATTGCCGGCAACGACTATCGAGCCATTGCTTTCGACGCGCACGACATCGAATGTCGGCGCGACAGGCCCGGCTGCGGCGGGTGTC
>NZ_RZOJ01000383.1:0-5751 GCF_003998845.1 Mesorhizobium sp. M4A.F.Ca.ET.022.05.2.1
GTCGGCGCTGATGTGGAGCTTTGGCGGCACCATCGCCCGCTTCATCGACATTACCGACAACTGGACGATTGTATTCTGGCGCTCGCTCTGGGCGGTGGCCTTCCTGCTCTGCTTCATGGCTTGGCGCGACGGCTGGCGAGGCACGCTGAAACTGTTTCGTGGCATGGGCCTGCCCGGCCTTGCCGTCGCGATCTGTTTCGCCACCGCGTCGACCTCGTTCATCGTTGCGCTTTCCTACACCACCGTCGCCAACATCCTCTTGATGCAGGCCGGCGTGCCGCTGCTTGCCGCGCTGCTTGCCTGGGTGCTGTTTCGCGAGCGGGTGGCGGCGGCGACCTGGGTGGCGATCGCCGCCGTCATCGCCGGCGTCGCCATCATGGTCTCTGAATCGCTCGACGGCACCGTGTCTCCCGTCGGCGACAGCCTGGCGCTGCTGATCGCCTGCATGTTTTCGGTCGCCACGGTGATCACCCGCCGCTTCGCCCATGTACGCATGACGCCGGCCAACTGCCTCGGCGCGCTGCTCGCCGGCGCGTTCGCGGCCTCCCAGGCCTCGGAATTTGCCGTTTCCGGCCGCGACATGGGCTTCCTGTTCGCCTTCGGCGTCCTCAACCTCGGCGTCGGCCTCGCCTTCTTCGCTACCGGCGCCCGCCTCGTCCCGGCGGCGATAGCGGCGCTGCTCGGCACGTTCGAGCCGATCCTTGGCCCGATCTGGGTCTGGCTCGTGCATTCGGAAGTGCCGTCTGTGCGCACCATCGTCGGTGGTGCGGTCGTCGTCACGGCGCTGCTCGTCCATATCGGGCTCGAGTTCAAGCGGCAGCCGCGCCCCCAGCGCCCTGGCGTCACCGGACTGCCATCCCCCAATTAACGCAGCGGATGCGCCAAAGCGCGAGATGGGCCATTGACAACGTCGTTGCCGGGCGGGCAGGCTAAGGGCACGGCAACAACAAGACAGGCGTATCTTGCCAAGTCTCAATGCCGGTCCAATCGGAACCGGACCACATCGTCATATCCCTGCCCGCGCCATGGCGAAAGCCTCTGACGACGTCGGCACATCCCCCAGGCCACGGCAACGGCCCAAAGCTTTCATCGGCCTCATGTCGGACCGCCGCGCAGCCGGCCGTTCGCGCTTGTCGCTCTCCAGAAAGCTCAATAATCTGAAGCAAATGCCCAGCCGCGCGGAGGCCGCGACGGATTGGCGACGGAACACTCACCAAAGGAGAACAGCATGACCCGCAAAGCGCTCTGGCTTTCGGCGACCTCGGCATTCCTGACGCTTTTCACCATCGGCGGCCACGCCGAGGACCGCGTCGTCAACGTCTTCAACTGGTCCGACTACATCGACAGTTCGATCATCGACGATTTCACCAAGGAAACCGGCATCAAGGTCGTCTACGACACGTTCGATTCCAACGAGATCCTCGAAACCAAGCTTTTGGCCGGCGGCAGCGGCTATGACGTCGTCGTACCCAGCGGCAATTTCCTCGCCCGCCAGATCCAGGCCGGCGTTTTCCAGAAGCTCGACAGGTCGAAGCTGCCGAACCTGTCGAACATGTGGGACACCGTTCAGGAGCGCACCGCCAAATACGATCCCGGCAATGAGTATTCGATCAACTACATGTGGGGCACCGTCGGCATCGGCTACAACATCACGAAGGTGCAGGCGGCCCTTGGCACCGACAAGATCGACAGCTGGGATACGTTCTTCAATCCGGATACGCTGGCCAAGCTGAAGGATTGCGGCGTCTATGTGCTGGATTCGCCCGCCGACATCATCCCGGCGGCGCTGAAATATCTCGGCCTCGACCCGAACAGCACCTCGCCCGATGACATCGCCAAGGCCGAGGAGACACTCCTGAAAGTCCGGCCCTATATCCGCAAGTTCCACTCGTCCGAATACATCAACGCGCTCGCCAACGGCGACATCTGCCTGGCTGTCGGCTGGTCGGGCGACGTCTTCCAGGCGCGCAACCGCGCCGTCGAGGCCAAGCAGGGCGTCGAGATCGGCTATTCGGTGCCGAAGGAAGGCGCCCAGATGTGGTTCGATCAGATGGCGATCCCGGCCGATGCGCCGCATGTCGCCGAGGCGCATGAGTTCCTCAACTACATGATGAAGCCGGAAGTGATCGCCAAATCGTCCAACTATGTGCTGTACGCCAACGGCAACAAAGCCTCGCAGCAATTCGTCGACAAGGCGATCCTCGACGATCCGGCGATCTATCCGGACGCCGCGACCTTGCAGAAGCTGTACACCGTCCAGCCATACGATCCCAAAACCCAGCGCGTCATCACGCGGACCTGGACCAAGATCGTCACCGGCCAGTAGGCGATCGGCACGACCCCGGCGCCTGGCTGCCGGGGTCGCTTTGCTTAAAAGCAATTCCAGGAAAAGTGCGAAGCGGTTTTCCGTCCGGAATTGCGTAGGAACAGAAGAGCAATTCCAGGAAAAGTGCGAAGCGGTTTTCCGTCCGGAATTGCGCAGGAACAGAAGAGCAATTCCAGGAAAAAGCGCGTAGCGGTTTTCCCTCTGGAATTGCGTGGGAAATATCCGGAGCGGTTCGACGGTTCTATCAAGAGCTGAACCACTCCTGGGGGACGAAAAACAGGACGGAGTGGGGAAATGAAATCGCTTGGCAGCATCCGCAGGGACTTCACGCCATGGAATGATCCGAACGCCAAGCCCTATATCCAATTCGACAATGTCACCAAGAAGTTCGGTGACTTCACCGCCGTCAACAACCTGTCGCTGACCATCTTCGAGCGCGAGTTCTTCGCGCTGCTCGGCGCATCCGGCTGTGGAAAGTCGACGCTGCTCAGGATGCTTGCCGGCTTCGAGGAGCCGACCGCCGGGCGTATCCTGCTCGACGGCCAGGACCTGCGCGGCATCCCGCCCTACCGGCGGCCGGTCAACATGATGTTTCAGTCCTATGCGCTGTTTCCGCATATGACGGTGGAGAAGAACATCGCCTTCGGCCTCAAGCAGGAGGGCATGCCCGCCCCTGACATCGAAAAGCGCGTCGCCGAAATGCTGAAGCTGGTCAAGCTCGAGCAGTTCGCCAAGCGCAAGCCGCACCAATTGTCGGGCGGCCAGCGCCAGCGTGTCGCGCTCGCCCGCTCGGTCGCCAAGCGCCCGAAGGTTCTGCTGCTCGACGAGCCGCTCGGCGCGCTGGACAAGAAGCTGCGCGAGGAAACGCAGTTCGAACTGATGGACCTGCAGCAGGAACTCGGCCTCACCTTCGTCGTCGTCACCCACGACCAGGAAGAGGCGATGACCATGGCCGACCGCATTGCCATCATGGACAAGGGTGAGGTCATGCAGGTCGCGACGCCGGCGGAAGTCTATGAAGCCCCCAGCTCCCGCTTCGTGGCGCATTTCGTCGGCAACGTGAACATGTTCGAGGGCAAGGTTGCCGAGCGGGCGGCGAACACGACGCGCATCACCGGGCTGACCGGAGCCCAGATCGTTGTCGAGAATGGCGGCGATACCGCCGCCGGCGCCGACATCGTCTTCGCCATAAGGCCGGAGAAGATCAAGGTTTCGTCGAAGAAGCCGGCCGATGCCGTCAACGCACTCGAAGGTGAAGTCTACGACGTCGCCTATCTCGGCGACATGACCGTCTATCACGTCAGGCTCGACGACGGCCAGATGGTGCGGGCGAGCGCCTTGAACGCCTCGCGCATCACCGAGGACCCGCTGACCTGGCACGACCGCGCCTGGGTCTCCTTCCGGCCCGACGCCGGCGTCGTGCTGACGCGGTAGGGGGCACAATCATGTCGAGCGCCGCGACCGCCGCAACAACCCCGTCGGCAGCCGATGCCGCCAAATCCCCGCTGGCCCGGCTGGGCTCGGCCTTCGTCGGCCGCCTGGTCATCATCGTCCCCTATCTCTGGCTGCTGTTCTTTTTCCTCATCCCGTTCGTCATCGTCTTCAAGATCTCGCTGTCGCAGACGGCGATCGCGATGCCGCCCTACACGCCGGTGCTTGATTTCAGGGGCGGCTGGTCCGGTTTTGTCGGACAGCTCAGAGAGCTCAGCATCGACAACTACACTTTGCTGACCAAGGATTCGCTGTACTTCAATGCTTATGTGACCAGCCTGATCATCGCCGCGATCTCGACGGTGCTGACGCTGATCGTCGGCTATCCCATCGCCTACGGCATGGCGCGCGCGCCGGCGGCGATCCGGCCGACCTTGCTGATGCTGGTCATCCTGCCATTCTGGACCTCGTTCCTGATCCGCGTCTATGCCTGGATCGGCATCCTCAAGCCGGAAGGCTTGCTCAATGAGTTCCTGCTTGGCATCGGCATCATCCACGAGCCGCTGCTCATCCTCAACACCTATAAGGCGATCTTCATCGGCATCGTCTATTCCTACCTGCCGTTCATGGTGCTGCCGCTCTATTCATCGCTGGAGAAGATGGACCATTCGCTGATCGAGGCCGCCAAGGACCTTGGCTGTCCGCCGATCAGCGCCTTCTGGAAAATCACCTTCCCGCTGTCGCTGCCGGGCGTCATCGCCGGCTGCCTGCTGGTGTTCATCCCGGCAGTCGGCGAGTTCGTCATTCCCGACCTGCTCGGCGGCTCGCAGACACTGATGATCGGCAAGACCTTGTGGAGCGAGTTCTTCGGCAACCGCGACTGGCCGCTGTCGTCGGCGGTTGCCGTCATCCTGCTGCTGCTGCTGATCGTTCCGATCATGCTCTTCCAGCGGGCCCAGGCGCGCGCGCAGGAGCAGGGCAGATGAACACCACCTGGAGCCGCTTCAACATCACCTCGGTCGTGCTCGGCTTTGCCTTCCTCTATCTGCCGATCGTGCTGCTCATCGTCTTCTCCTTCAACGAGTCGAAGCTGGTCACCGTCTGGGGCGGCTTCTCGACCAAATGGTACGTCTCGCTGTTCCACAACCAGGGCCTGATGGACGCGACCTGGGTGACGGCGCGCGTCGGCGTCATTTCGGCCACCGTCGCCACCGTGCTTGGCACGCTCGCCGCCCTCACTTTGACGCGCTACACACGCTTCCGGGGACGCATCCTGTTTTCCGGCATGGTCTTTGCGCCGCTTGTCATGCCGGAAGTCATCACCGGCCTGTCGCTGCTCCTGCTCTTCGTCGCCGTCGGCCTCGACCGCGGCTTCCTTACCGTCACGCTCGCCCACATCACCTTCACCATGTGCTTCGTGGCCGTCGTCGTGCAGTCGCGCCTGGTCTCGTTCGACCGCTCGCTGGAGGAGGCGGCGATGGATCTCGGCGCGCCGCCGGTGAAAACCTTCTTCCACATCACTCTGCCGGTGATCCTGCCGGCGATCGTCTCCGGCTGGATGCTGGCCTTCACGCTGTCGCTCGATGATTTGGTCATCGCCTCCTTCACCTCGGGGCCGGGCGCCACGACGCTGCCGATGAAGATCTACAGCCAGGTTCGCCTTGGCGTGACGCCGGAAATCAACGCCGCCTGCACCATCCTGATCGCGGTCGTCGCCGTTGGCGTCATCATCGCCTCGGTCGCCAACAAGCGCCGCGAGGTCCAGCGCCAGCGCGACGAGCAGGCCGCGCAGCGAGGCTAGGGCAGGCAAGCGCGAAATTATTCGCCGGAAACGCCGCGGCTGATCGGCGAGATGAACGGCGTGCTCCAGCTGCCGCCGACGAAGAAGGTCGACTGCTTGGGCGGCGCCGGCTGGCCATTCGCCTGCGCGGCCGGAGGGTCCGGCTGGACGATGCCGCCGGACAGCGCCAGCCCGCGTCCGGCATAGGAGGCGA
>NZ_RZOJ01000384.1:0-5735 GCF_003998845.1 Mesorhizobium sp. M4A.F.Ca.ET.022.05.2.1
TCCCATGGCTGACGCGCCGTCGCGTTCGCGCCGGGCGCGGAAACCGGCAGGCGTTCCCGTCCGCCCGAAGCGGGCGAAAAAGACCATCGGCGATGATTTCGCCGCCGCGCTGCGCCAGGATTTCCGTGACCATGGCGCCGGCGTCATCGCCAAGGTCAGGGCGGAAAAGCCCGACCAGTATCTGAAGATCGTGCTGTCGGTGCTGCCCGGCCCGAAGGATTCTGATGCCCACACCAACACTCTGGACACACTGAGCGATGAGGAGATCCGCGCCCGCATCCGCGCCCTCGAAGCGATCGTCAGGCCGTTCCTTGGGGACGGAGTATCTGGCGCTGCTGACGGAGCTGGAGCGCCGGCGCCGCGCTAACCATTTGGCCGCTTACCGGCCCTATCCCAGGCAGGCGCAGTTCCATGCCGCGGGCGCTGAATCACAGCCAATCTCCCCCCTTGTGGGGGAGATGCCCGGTAGGGGGAGATCAGCAGCTTCGGCGCTCGCGCCTAGCGGGGGTCGAGCGTCACCTTCGCTGCCCATTTGATCGGGGGCTAGTCCGGGTAGCTGCCGGCAATGATGAATGCCAGACCGCATGCTGCGATATCTGCTTGTGCTCGAAGCAATCCGTCGCCAGCTTGCTGATTTCTGAATCGGCAGACGCCTGCGCCCATTCGACATAGGCGTCAACGACCACAAACCTCGCCCGACCGGCCAACCCGAGGCCGTAGCGCCGCACCACCGGCTCGGCATGATCCAGCATCGCACGGATCGTGCCTGACGTATCGTTCCGCCACTGCTCGCAAATACCCGCTATCGCCGAAAACGGCGTTTGCGGCCTGAGCGATGCGGCGCGCTGGCGGGCGAACTTCAACTGCCAGTCCTTGGCAAAGCGCACGAATTGGATAGCTCCCATGCGCACCCCCTCATGCTCATCTGCAAGAGCAAACAGGGCTTGCGCCAGATGGTCGCCGTCGCCACGCGTGCTGCATCGCAGGATGGACTCTACGGCATCGAAGCGCGTGCGCGGGTTATCATCTGCCAGCAACGCTGCCAGTTCGCCCACCATCGAACTTATGTTCTGGTTTTGAAACGTGGCAAGAAACGCGCCTGTCGCTCGCGTCCGGGCATTGCCCGAAGTGAGCAGGAGACGCAGGCTTTCCAACGGAACCGTCTTGCCAAGCTCACCGAGAAAGTCGTTGGCCAGCGTGCCGTCGTCGTCATCGGAAGGCGACAGCAGCCGCTGCAGCATCTCCTGACCTGTCACGGCATTTCTCGGTTTGCCGAGCGGCAGCAGGAACTTGCCGCCTTCGCTGAAGAAAAGATGAGCGGTCTCGCTGTCCTCGGCGGACAGGCGCATCGCCTCGAATAAGTCTGTCATGGCAAAGAGTGGCTTTCCCACCCGCGTAGAGGAGAGGCCGCGCGCAATGCACCGGCCCAACGCGCATCGGTGTTCCCGATGCGGGGCAAGACCTACTGCATAAAACCGAAGATGAAAAGACGAGCGGGCGCAGTTTTGCTGTCGGTTCCGGTATCGCCAGGCGGGGCGCTGGCGCGTGAAACGCAACTCCCCCTCACTCCACTTCCTGCGCCACCCAGGGCATCCGCCATCGTGACCTTCACGCTCGGGATGAGTGATGTGGTGCTGAGGTTTTTGAGCGCAGCGGAAGTTGAGCGGATGGGCAAGGGATGAGGCGCCCACTTCCCTTCTCCCCGTTGTTCGCGATGTCCCCAGTCCAAACACCCGTGTGGGAGAAGGTGGCCTCGCGAAGCGAGGTCGGGGTGTTCCAGCTTGACGCCGGCGGCCGCAAAATCACTGCCGCCGTGTTCCTTCGCGCACCCCTCATCCGTCTCGGCGCCGCGCGCCGATCCACCTTCTCCCACAAGGGGAGAAGGGAAAGGGCCACCATGTCCCGACACGTCACCTTCATGACCATCGACGATGCCGGGCACTACACGCCTGCCGAACGCGCGGCGATCGTTGCCGCCTATCCCGCGCATGAGCGCGAGGCGCGCGCCAAGGGCATTCCGGTGCTGGGCTCGGGCCGCATCTTTCCGGTGCCGGAGGAACTGATTGCCTGCGAGCCGTTCCGGCTGCCGCGCTGGTGGCCGCGCATCGGCGCGCTCGATTTCGGCTGGGACCATCCTTCGGCCGCGGTCGAGCTCGCCTGGGATACCGAGGCCGACGTCGTCTACGTCACCAAGGCCTCCCGCGCCGCGCAGCAGACGCCGGCGATGCAGGCGCTCGCCCTGAAACCGTGGGGCGAATGGCTGCCCTTCACCTGGCCGCGCGACGGCCGCCGCGAAACGCTGGAAGGCGCCGGCGTGGCGCTCGCAAAACAATATGCCGCGCATGGGCTGAACATGCTCGCCAGCCACGCCCGCTTCGCCGACGGCTCGGTCTCGGTCGAGGCCGGGCTGATGGAGATGCTCGACCGCATGCAATCCGGCCGCTTCAAGGTGTTTTCGACGCTGCTCGCCTGGTTCGAGGAATTTCGCCTCTACCGGCGCTTCTATTGGGATGCCGTGGCCGGCGCCGAACTTCCCGCCGGCGTCGACTATGCCGTGTTCGACTTCGCGGTGAACAGCGGCCCGGCCAGGGCGGCGAACTACCTTCAGGCGATCGTCGGCGTCACACAGGACGGGCGCATCGGTCCGGCGACGCTCGGCGCCGCCAGGGCCCGGCCCGCCGGCGTTGTCATCGACGCACTTTGCGACGCACGCCTGGCGTTCCTCAAGCGGCTGCCAACATGGCCGACCTTCGGCAGGGGCTGGAGCGGGCGGGTCGGATTCGTGCGCGCCGAGGCGCTGCTGCTGTCGGCGGTTGAGCCGGCTCCGCCGGCGCCAGCGCCTGGGCAAGGCCCATCGGTACCTTCGGCTGAAGCTGCCCATCCGGAGGTTGCGCCTGATCCGGCCGTGCCTGCCGGCAATGCATTCTGGCGGCTGTTGCTCGCCATCTTCAAAACCATCCTTGGAGGCAAGAGATCATGATTGCCGTCATCATCCGCATCGCGCTGCGCTATGGCGCGGCCGTCCTCGTGGCGCGCGGCCTGCTCGGCGCCGGCGACGCCGCCGCCCTGTCTGGCGATCCTGACATCCAGATGGCGCTCGAGGCCGGCATCGGCCTGGCGATCGGCCTCGGCACCGAAGCCTGGCATGTGCTCGCCCGCAAGTTCAACTGGCAGAGATGAGGGGCAAAATGGTCGAGGTCTTCACCGAGCTCGTGCGCCAGGCGCTGCCCTGGATGGCAGGCGCGCTCCTCATCGTTGCGGCACTTGTCGTGTGGTGGCTGTCATGACGGCGCTGCTTTCCTCACTGCTCGGCAACCCGACGTTCCTTGGCCTGCTGGCCTCGGTGGTGGCAGCCCTCGGCTGGGGCGTCCGCCAGCGGCTCGCCGGCGCCGGTGCGGAACGCGCTCGGCAGGCCAAGGCCGAGGCTGCCGCCGGCGCGCTCGCCGACCAGGTCGACAATGATATCGGCGCGCTGCGCGCGGGCGCGGCCAGCAAGGAGCTGAAAACATGGGCAAGGGATTGATCCTCGTGCTGCCGCTGCTCGTCGCGGCCGGATGCACCACAGCCAAGGGAAGCTTCTGCGCCGTCTCAAGGCCGGTACGCCTCTCCCTCAAAGCGGTCGACGCACTGTCGGACCAGGAGGCGAGGGCGCTGCTTGCGCACAACCGCAAGGGTCAGGAACTCTGCGGCTGGAGGCCATGATGCACGATCTGTTCGATCTCCTGGGCATCAAAGGCCCGGTGGTGGCGGCCGGGTTGGCTGGTGGTGCGCTCCGGGCCCTGTCGCGCCATCGCTACAAACTGCGCGAAATGATCGCTTCGCCGATCTGCGGCGCGCTCGCCGCCGCCTATCTGACGCTGCCGGCCGTCGCCTGGTTCAAGGCAAGTGGCCTGCCGATCCCCGATCCAGCCGACGACACCACGACGCTCGCCGCCGCTTTCCTCATTGGCGTCTCGGCGATGTGGATTTCGGACATCGTGTTCGAGGTCGTCGTGCGGAAATTCAAGCCGACAAACGAGGAGTGACCTGCCGCGCATCCTTGGTCTTTGAATGAGCATCTGCTAATGTTCGTTTTTGTGCATGGAGCCGCAATGCGAGCCAAACCTGTGCGCTTTTTCCGAGCAGCGAGAGGGTAACCATGACCAAGCGGAGACGCATGTGGGCGATAAGGGCTACGTTGGTGCTTGGGCTTTTTACGCTGCCCGCCCAGGCGAGCAACCTGGGTGATCTTGTCAGGAATGGCGACGTCGCAGCGGTGACTTCCGCATTGGATAAGGGTGCCGCCATCAACGAAATTGACGGTGTCACGGCGCTCTATATCGCCTGCGAAGCCGGAAACATCGAGTTGGCAAAACTTCTGATAAGTCGTGGGGCCGACGTTAGCCTGCTCGTCAGTTGGCAAAGAACGCCACTCTATGCCGCCAACAAGGGTGGGCACGCTGACATCGTGAAGCTGTTGCTCGACAATGGGGCCGATCCAAATCAGGTGGCGAAATCGCAGACGCCGCTGCACGTGGCTGCCGAGAATGGCTGCCTTCAGTGCGTCATCCATCTCGTGGACGCTGGAGCAGATGTCAACGCACTGACATCGAATGGCAGTCCACCCATACATTTGGCGAAGCTCAGCGGTCACGAAGACGTCGTCGCCTACTTGCGCAGTCATGGCGCAGGACGACCGGCCATTGCGCCGATTTCGGCACGGCTTGCATCGGCAAACGCTGAATCGGGCAAAGAACTTTTCGGAAAGACGTGCGGGACTTGTCATCTTGCAGTGCCGGGGGTCAAGAATCCCAAGCCCAATCTGTGGGGCATCGTAGGGCGGCGGAAGGCTTCGCAAGGCGATGTCGAGTATTCGTCGAGTCTGAAGGATGCTGGTGGCGATTGGACTTTTGAGGAACTCAATTTGTTTATCTCCAATCCCGCGCTCACTCTGCCTGGAACAGATATGCTTTTCCCGGGTCTGCAGGACGAGAAGCAGCGAGCAGACCTCATCGCTTACCTGCGGACCTTGAGTGACGCACCGTTGCCGCTTCCCTAGAATTGAAACTTGATGTCCTCCCGTCCTCAATCCAGGCGGCTGTTGTACTCGCGGTTCCCGAACGCTTGAGCCGCTGGACGAAGAGCGTCACAATCCCCATCTATGGAGAAATCCAACGGAGATGTGACATGGCGACTTCCACCGAACGCGCGGTGCTTGCCGGCGGCTGCTTTTGGGGCATGCAGGATTTGATCCGGCGCTTTCCGGGCGTCGTCTCGACCCGCGTCGGCTACAGCGGCGGCGACGTGCCCAACGCCACTTACCGCAACCACGGCACCCATGCCGAGGCCATCGAGATCATTTTCGATCCCGCCAGGCTGAGCTACCGCACGCTGCTCGAATTCTTTTTCCAGATCCACGACCCGACGACCAGCAACCGTCAGGGCAACGATGTCGGCATGAGCTATCGCTCGGCAATCTACTACACCAGCGACGACCAGAAGCGGGTCGCCGAGGACACCATTGCCGATGTCGATGCCTCTCACCTGTGGCCGGGCAAGGTCGTCACCGAGGTTGCGCCGGTCGGCCCATTCTGGCAGGCCGAGCCCGAGCATCAGGACTATCTGGAGAGATATCCGAACGGCTACACCTGCCATTTCGTCAGGCCGGGCTGGAAGCTCCCGGTTCGCGAAAGGGCCGCTTCATAAGCCAGATCGGTCGCTCGGCAAATTTTCCCCCTGCGCTGGAACATTAGCAT
>NZ_RZOJ01000385.1:0-5724 GCF_003998845.1 Mesorhizobium sp. M4A.F.Ca.ET.022.05.2.1
CCACACTGACCTGCGCCGCGCTCGCGCTTGCCCTGGGCTCCGGCCCGGCCATGGCGCAATCCGGCGAAATCACGATCTGGAGCTGGAACATCGCGGCTTCGTCGCTGAAGGCCACCGTCGCCGGCTTCAACAAGAAATACCCCGACATCAAGGCGACCGTCGAGGATCTCGGCAACCAGCCGACCTATGACAAGTCGATTGCCGGCTGCGCCGCCGGCGGCGTCGGTCTGCCGGACATCGTCTCGATCGAGAATGGCGAGGCCGAGAACTACTGGAGCCAGTTCCCCGACTGCTTCGTCGACCTGCATACGCTGGGCTACACCGCCGAGGACCAGAAGAAATTCCCCGATTTCAAGCGCACCGAGCTCGAGGTCGGCGAGAAGGCCTATGCGATGCCGTGGGATTCCGGCCCGGTCGCCGCCTTCTACCGCCGCGACTTCTATGAGAAGGCCGGTGTCGACCCCGCCTCGATCAAGACATGGGATGATTTCATCGCCGCCGGCAAGAAGATCCAGGCCGCCAATCCCGGCGTCACTATGACCAACGCCGATTTCAACGGCGACACCGAATTCTTCCGCATGATCGCCAACGAGCAGGGCTGCGGCTATTTCGCCGAGGACGGCCAGTCGATCACGGTCAACCAGCCGAAATGCGTCGACACGCTGACCAAGATCAAGGAGATGAAGGACGCCGGCATCATGGCCTCGGCCGACTGGGGCACCAAGATCACCAACAACACCGCCGGCGCCGTCGCCACCCAGGTCTATGGCGGCTGGTATGAGGGCACCATCCGCACCGAATCGGCCGGCGAAAACGGCAAGTGGGGCGTCTATCCGATGCCGAGCCTGACCGCCGACGGCCCGCGCGCCGCCAATCTCGGCGGCTCGTCGCTGGCCATCACCTCGGCCTCGAAGAACAAGGAAGCGGCCTACGCCTATCTGAAATACACGCTGGAGACCAATGAAGGCCAGATCACCATGCTGAAGGATTTCGGCCTGGTGCCGTCGCTGATCTCGGCGCTCGACGACCCCTATGTCTCGCAAGGCCTGCCTTACTGGGGCGGCCAGGCGGTGTGGAAGGATATCCTGGCCACCCTGCCCAAGGTCGTGCCGAGCCGCGGCACGCAGTTCCAGAGCGATGCCGAGCTCATCATGCGCGCGGTGCAGACCAAATATCTGGGCGGCGGCTATCCGGACGCCAAGGCGGCGCTCGACGACGCCGCCAACCAGATCGCCTCGGCGACCGGCCTGCCGGTGAAGTAGTCAGCCAGTTTCCTTCTTCCCGTTAACGGGGAGAAGGTGCCCGAAGGGCGGATGAGGGGCAGCGCCAAGATCAACAATTGGCGCTGCTTTCGCAAAACCCCAAGCGTAACACTGCGCCCATCAAGAAGGCGCGACAGGAAACAGAAAGGGAGGAAACGATGCGCCATCAGAACGCCACGGCTTACCGTTTCCTCACGCCCTATCTGCTGATCTTTTCCATCTTCTGGGTCTGGCCGATCATCAGCTCGTTCCTGATCTCCTTCCAGGCGACGCGCACCGTGCCGTGGCGCTTCGCGCCGACCTTCAACTGGGGCCGGCTGATCGGCGACCCGGCCTTCTACAACGCGCTGAAGAACACGCTGCTCATCCTGGTCATCCAGGTGCCGGTGATGATCTCGCTGGCCATCGTCATGGCGGTGCTGTTGAATTCGCCACTGCTGAAAGTCCGCGGCCTCTACCGCTTCGCCTTCTTCGCCCCGGTGGTGGTCGGCGAGGTCGCCTATTCGGCGGTGTTCCGGCTGATGTTCAACCTCAATTTCGGCATCATCAACAAGCTCTTGAACAGCGTCGGCCTGCCCAGCGTCGACTGGTTCTCCAACGTCACCCCGGCGATGGCGCTGATCATGATCGCGGTGACCTGGCGCTGGGCCGGCTACAACGCCATCATCCTGCTGGCCGGCCTGCAGTCCATCCCGGACGATGTCTATGAGGCGGCCACGCTCGACCGCGTCAGCAAGGTCAAGCAGTTCTTCTACATCACCCTGCCGCTGTTGAAGCCGATCATCGTCTTCTGCGCCGTGCTGTCGATCATCGGCACCATGCAGCTGTTCACCGAGCCGTTCCTGATCACCGAACGCGGCGGTCCCGGCGGCGGCACCGAGACGCTCGGCCTGTTGCTCTACCGCCAGGGCTTCCGCTCGCTGAATTTCGGCTACGCCTCGGCCGTCGCATACACGATGGCGGGGCTGGCCATCGCCATCACCCTGGTGCAGCTCTGGCTGACGAGGGACCCGAAATGACCTCGCGCTCGCAAAGCCGGCTCGGTCGCGCAATCGCACTGCATCTCTTCCTGACGCCGCTGGCGGTGATCTGGCTGTTTCCGCTGTGGATGATGGTGGTGTTCTCGACCATGCCCGACAACGGCATCTTCAGCCCCGGCATCGAGCTTCTGCCGCACGACAATTTCATCGACAATGTCAACAATCTGCAGCGCGACACCAATTTCGTCGGCGCCATCGGCATCTCGGTTTCGGTGGCGGTGACCTACACCTTCCTGTCGGTGCTGCTCACCTCGATGGCCGGCTGGGCGCTGGCGCGCTATCAGTTCGTCGGCAAGGGCGCGGTGGTGGCGATCATCCTCGGCACCATCACACTGCCCTATTCGGTGGTGCTGATCCCGCAGTTCATCATGGTGGCGCGCGACTTCCAGCTCGCCAACACCTGGATCGCGCTGATCGTGCCGCCTCTGTTCAATTCGCTCGGCGTGCTCTTCATGCGGCAGGCCTTCTCGATGATGCCGGCAGATCTGTTCGACGCCGCCCGCGTCGAGGGCGTCAAGGAGTGGCGCATCTTCCTGTTCGTCGCGCTGCCCTTGGCGCGGCCGATGCTGGCCGCGCTCGCCATCATCCTCTTCCTCGCCTCGTGGAACAACTATCTCTGGCCGCTGCTGATCAACAGCCAGCCCGGTTCGATGACCGCACCGGTGGCGCTCGGCACGCTGATCGGCCTGACCAAGGTCTCCTGGGGCGGCATCATGGCCGGCGCCGTCATGCTGACCGTGCCGATGCTCGTCGTCTTCGTGCTCCTGCAGCGTCATTTCATCGCCGGCATCGCCGCCGGCGCCGTCAAGTAGGAAAAGGCGAGATGGCAGCGGTCACACTCAACAATGTCGTCAAGCGCTTCGGCGGCTTCGGCGTCGTCCACGGCGCCAACATCGACATCGCCGATGGCGAGTTCGTCGTCTTCGTCGGCCCGTCCGGCTGCGGCAAGTCCACGCTGCTGCGCATGATCGCCGGGCTGGAGGACATCAGCGGCGGCGAGATCGCCATCGGCGGCAAGGTGGTGAACGACGTCGAGGCGGCCGAGCGCGGCATCGCCATGGTGTTCCAGTCCTACGCGCTCTACCCGCACATGACGGTGAAACAGAATCTGAGCTTCGGCCTGCGCATGAACGGCAACCCGAAGGCCGACACCGAGCGGCGGGTGAGGCGCGCCGCCGAGATTCTCCGCATCGACGAGCTGATGCACCGGCGGCCGAAGCAATTGTCGGGCGGCCAGCGCCAGCGCGTCGCCATCGGCCGCGCCATCGTGCGCGAGCCGCAAGTGTTCCTGTTCGACGAGCCGCTCTCAAATCTCGACGCAGAATTGCGCGTCCAGATGCGGGTCGAGATCTCCCGGCTGCACAAGGAGCTCGGCGTCACCATGATCTATGTGACGCACGACCAGACCGAGGCGATGACGCTGGCCGACCGGATCGTCGTGCTCAAGGCCGGCAATGTCGAGCAGATCGGCGCGCCGCTCGACCTTTATGACGATCCCGCCAACCGCTTCGTCGCCGGCTTCATCGGCTCGCCGAAGATGAACTTCATGCCGGCGAGGGTTGTCGAGACCGGGCCGGGCGCGGCGACGGTCGAGCTTGTCAACCACGCCGGCGCGCGGCTGAGCAAGCCGCTCCAGAGCACGCCTCCGGCTGTCGGCGCCGAGGTCGTGCTCGGGGTCAGGCCGGAACACTTCTTCGATGCCGGCAAAGGCGACTGCGACATCGCCGTCAAGGCCGATGTCGCCGAGCATCTCGGATCGGTGAGCTACGTCTACGCCGGTGCCGGAGACGACGAACTGATCATCGAGCGCGAGGCATCCAGGCAGCGGGCGAGCGGCGACCATCTGACGGTGGCGATCAAGGCCGACAAGGCGCTGCTCTTCGACACCAAGGGCGCGCGGATACGCTAGAGCAATTCCAGGAAAAGTGTGTAACGGTTTTCCGTCCGGAATTGCGTAAAAACAAATACTTAGAGCGGTTCGGCGATTCCAAGAAACGTTGAACCGCTCTAGGGCATGAGCCCGAAAAGCGCGAACCGGCTTTCGGAAAGATCATGCTCGAACAAAATGGTTCCATTCTTGCCCGATCGCGAATGCGTGGCGGCGACCCCAGGAGATTTGACATGACATCCAGACCGCAAAAGATTCGTTGGGGCATTCTCGGGCCCGGCAGCATCGCCAAATCCTTTGCCGGCGGCGTGGCGCAGTCGCGCACCGGCGAACTGGTAGCGCTCGGTGCCCGCAACCCCGGCAAGGCGGGGCTCGCCGAAACCTTCCCGGGCGCGCGCATCCTCGACGGCTATGAGGCGCTGCTCGCCGACGATGGTGTCGACGCCGTCTATATTTCGATACCGCATCCCGGCCATGCCGAATGGGCGATCAAGGCCGCTGAAGCCGGCAAGCATGTGCTGTGCGAGAAGCCGCTGGCGCTGACCGCCTTTGAGGCCGACGCCATGATCCATGCCGCGCGCAAGGCCGGCACCTTCCTCGGCGAAGCCTTCATGTACCGGCTGCATCCGCAGACGCTTAAGCTGGTGGAATTGATCAAGTCGGGCGTCATCGGCGAAGTCCGCATGATCAAGTCGAGCTTCGGCTTCGCCATGCCGGGCTTCCTGCCGGAGCATCGGCTCTATGCCAACGACCTCGCCGGCGGCGGCATCCTCGACGTCGGCGGCTATCCGGTGTCGATGGCGCGGCTGATCGCCGGCGCCGCGACAGGGTTACCCTTCACCGAGCCCGACAAGGTGGTGGGGGCGGCACATCTTGGCCAGTCCGGCGTCGACGAGTGGGCCTCGGCGCTGCTGCAGTTTGCCGGCGGCATCGTCGCCGAGCTTTCCTGCAGCATTTCGCTCGACCAGGACAATGTGCTGCGCATTTTTGGCACCAAGGGTCGCATCGAGGTTCCGGACTTCTGGTTCGCCGGTGGCAACCGCGACGTCGGGCAGGGCCGGATCGACCTGATCCGGGCAGGCCACGCACGCGAGACCATCAGCGTCAACGAGACGCGCCATGTCTATTCCTTCGAGGTCGATGGTGCCGGCGAGGCGATCCTCGCCGGCCGCCAGGAATTCGCCTGGCCAGGCATGTCCTGGGCCGACAGCCTCGGCACGTTGCGTGTTCTCGACAAATGGCGCGCCGCGGTTGGGCTGGAGTACGAGATCGAAAAGCCGGCTAAGCGCCTCAACACCATCGTTGGCCGGCCGCTGCGCACTGATGGCAAGGCCATCGGCAAGCGCGCCATCCCCGGCCTGCCGAAGCCGACGTCTGTGGTGGCGCTCGGCTTCGAGGATTTCCGGACCTTCTCTTCGGGTTCGATCCTGCTTGACGCCTTCTTCGAGGCCGGCGGCAATCTGTTCGACACCGGCTACGTCTATGGCGCCGGCTATACCGAGACGCTGCTCGGGCACTGGCTGCGAAACCGCGG
>NZ_RZOJ01000386.1:0-5714 GCF_003998845.1 Mesorhizobium sp. M4A.F.Ca.ET.022.05.2.1
CGAGAATGGCGGGCGACCTGATCGGCGTAATGGAAAGATGTCGGTTGAACCCGACAGAGGATGGGAAAGCCATAATGGCCGTTCCCGTCCTTTTGTACCACGGGCTGGAGAAACACCTAACGCCAGATACACGGAAGTTCCAGAGCGCCGCGCACGCCTATGAAAGGGCTTCGCCATGGCGGTTCAGAGGGCGGGGAATTGCAAGACTGAAAAGGCCAAGTACCCGAACCTGTATCGATAGGGTTATGAGCCGTGTTCCACTACCCTATTCTAGTGCCCCTCTTTGTCCATAAGCACCGCAATTCGGGCTGCGGCGCCGGCGCTGGCGGCCGCAAAGTCACGGGATCTTTCTATCTTACCAAGCGCCTCGGTTAGTCTTTTGCCATATGTTCCTAGCGGCCCGCCCGGGTGAGGCGAGATATCCAGCGATTGCGCTAGCTTGCGATCTGTCGGCAGGTTGAGCAGATTTTGCGGTGCGTTGAGATTAAATAGTTTGTTTTTAGCTAAAAGACTTAGCAACAGGCTCTTGGGAGCCAGATCCTGTGTGATGACGTGGTGCTCACGGAACAATTCTGTGCCAGCCATGGTCAAATCTCACATCTTCTCAACATTGGTGAAGTCGGGACCGGTGACACCGGCGACCTTGCAGGCAGACTTCAACACTTCGTCGCAGAAGATGCTGCCAGCATACGGCGTACGAAATATATGGGCATCGGCGACCACCTCATCCCGGAACACAAGGCTGGTCGGTCCTACAAAATCGTAGATCTTCACATCCTCATTTGTTTTGTAATCACGTTCGTAATCGATCCTTATTTTCGACGCCGCTTCGTCGATGGCGTCCAGGACACGTACAACATCGGCCAAATAATATTTCGGCCGTTGCGAGCCGTCTGCCAAAGTAAAATCGCAGTCGACAAACTCGAAGCCGGCTGCGTCGACATCCTCGAAAACCCGCTTCAGGCGTTCGGAAACGATCAGGTAACCGTGCAATATCTCCAGATCGCGCGGCATCTTGCCCTCCTTAGGGTAGTGAACAAGCTGAGGTTTTTCCGGCAGTTCTGCGAAGCCATGGCCTTTCGCTGGGGGCGGCGCGAAGACGATGAGGCCCGGCGTTATCAATGCATCCTCGTTTGCAATGCGTACGCCGTGGCCTTTACCGCCACGCAAGTCGGAGTCGAACTTGAAGAATCGACGAGATTTACCGACCTGGCGGGGAAAGGTTGTTTTGGTGTTTTCTGCCGCCTTCATAGAAGACCTCCCTGTGTATCCGTGGAAGAAATATTCGATGATATCATATACAGTTGCGTTCGAAATTCGCTCTGCCAAGGCATGTTTGCGGCGCAATTGGCAGGTCAACCTCTCATGGAACGCCTCATCGGTCATCTCCTTCAGCGGATCGAGCAGGAACTCCAGGATACGTCCCGGCGGTGGCCGTTGACGCCTGTCGTGGCACGCCGGCCGAATTGGCCTCGTTGGAAACGGTCAGAACGTTGCCCAACAGCGTACATCTGGAGAAGGAAAGGCTTCCAACTCGACGCGCACCTCCACCCCCATCGTGGACAAAACCTATCGCAACTTTCCGCGGGCCGCGTTCGCCCGACGGCAACACTGTGGTCGCGCCGGCAAAGCCGGAACAAAACGCTCTGGGGCGCCGTTGGAAAGCATGTTGATTCTCCGTCCTGGTGACCTGCGCAGCAGCAAGCGCATCGATCGCCATCGTGCCGCGCAGTTGGCGATGTTGCGCGGTCGGCTCATGAGGCGGATTGCCAACCGCAAGGCTGCCGAGGTCGAGCAGGTCGCGGTATTTGTGCACGCCGCGCATCAGCCCGTCTTCAAAATGAAGGGACCGCAAAGCAAACGGAAGCGGACCGATGGCTGAAATCCTGAACTTCAAACCGGCCCTGGCCAGACAGCGCGTGCGACGAGCCGAGCGCTCGGTCAATCGTGCAAATGAATTGCTCGATGAGGACTGCGGTGTCGGTCTGAGCCTTGCGTTGTGCGGCGGTATCAGATCCGCACAGTCGCGAGTGATCGACGCGCGGACCCGCTTCCTGAAGATTCGCCCGGCCGCCCACTATTGAGGCATCGGGTAGGTACGCGGAGGCGCGACATTCCATCCCCAAAGGGATATGCCGCTGCTCTCCTTTTGAAGTGATCGCCAACCGGGAGGATGCGGCATCATAATGGTTGAACTTGTGGTTTTGGGAGAAGCCGTCACCATGTTGTTTGAACCCCTCAACTCGGACGGCCAAAAGCGAAGCGCCGACTACCACGCTGCGCGGCTTGCGATGCTCCACGACCGGTTGGCGAAGAAGATCAAACAGGTCGACCATGCGGCCGCGCTGGTTGAGCAGGCAGCGGCATTTTTGATTGAGGCCGCGCATCAGCCGAGTGCCCCTGACGCAAGGGGCTGAGAAACCACTGCTCATGCGGCGGACCCCCGTTCAAAGCAGTGCCCGACCACCTGTGGACTGCTTTCAAGCCACTCCGAAATCGCTGGCGTCTTTACATTTCATACTTGACACTTACGCTCATGATTAAATAGACAGCAGCGCATCCGACGTTTTCCGGTCCGGTCGGATGCCTGAATGCAAATCAAACAATGTCGATCGTTCGTGCGCAGCGACGCGCTATCGCGGGCGTGAAGGAATCTTTGCGCGTTTTCGGGGGAGAAGTTGAGCGGTATGGATTTCTCGCTGAGTTTGGCGCCGGACCTGGTATCCTATATCCGCACGCTTCTACGGCTGCTCCATTTCGCCGGCCTGGTTTTCGGGTTCGGCGGTGCTGTCTTCCTCGACCTGCTCTTGGCACGCTACCGTCGAACGGTCGTCACCGCCGAGCTCGTCGGCAATGTCGGATGGATCAGCCGTTTTGTGGCGACGGGGCTCCTGATGCTCTGGATTTCCGGCATCGGTTTTCTTCTGCTCTATCAGGTGGCGGAACCGCAAAAGCTGATGAACCCGAAAATCTGGGCCAAAGTGACCATCGTCGCCATCCTGTCGATCAATGGCTTGGCCATTCATCGGCTTGTGCTGCCGTTCCTGCGCCAGCGGATCGGCCATCCGCTTCTGTCCGGGGTCAAGGGCCGCACCAAGGCGGCGTTGATCGGCTGCGGCGTCATTTCCGCCGTATCCTGGAGCGCCCCTGCCGTGCTTGGCGCCGCGCCGCAGTTAAATTTCGTCGTGCCCTGCGCGGTCATTCTGGCCACCTACGCCCTGGTGGTGGTGCAGGCCTTCCTGATCGCGACATTCGTTCTGCGGGACACAGCCGGAAGCGAGGCATCTCCGTCAGATCTGTCCGACAGCATCGTAGAACAACCCATGCTCCATGCGGCGCCGGCGACCTGAGCCATGGAATTTCCTGTGGCGGCGCCAAGTGCAGAAGATGTGGGGAAAGAGCTTGAATATCACCACAAACGGTTGCGAGGAGACGGGATGGGACGTCACCGCCTCGGAACGGCACGCGGCGGCTGAGCAAACCGACCCCTCTGTCAACCCGTCGTCTTGTGCGCCATCAAACGGCCGTGCCTCGTGATGGGAGCTGAGAAGGCCAACGGATAAGCAAGGAGCCACGGTCCGCGCCGCAAGGGCGCGGACACCAGCCAGTTCTGGCGAGATACGCCTACCGACGTAAGGCGTAAACGTTGTCCATCGCCTCGCCGCCGATCGGCATGGCCATGTCGTCGTCGAGCAGACGGGTGATGCGGGCGAAGCCGGTAAAGGCCTTTCTCGCTTCCTCGGCCGACATATTGCCGGCCATGGCGGCGGAACAGCAATTCAGGGCGCATTGATAAACCGGTCCGCGCCGCCCCGTCGGCCATTTCCGCAGGAACACCATCGCCTCGGCGACACTGTCCACTTCTTCTACAGGCTGACCTTGCCCAGGCAGAATCCGCACGGGCGTAAAGAAATGCAAGCGATCCATCGTTTTCCTCCCGGCCGATCGCGGTGCACAGAACCACATTAAACACCCGGCGGACCATTTGGTTCCACAAAAATCAAATGAGCGCGCAAAAAAATGATGCCAACACCGGCCGATCCCATTGGTACGATCGATCGCCGGCAAAGGAGGGTTGAAAGCCGATCGCCGACTCGCGCGACAAAAAGGAGGAATCCGCAATACCGGCCCGCGATAAGCACGATTCTCATTGAATATCTTTAAGGCCAAAGCCGGCAAATGGGTTGCTTGCCGGTTCCCTTGCGTCAGGCATACCCTGCGCAGCCAACGCGTGGAGGCGCGTCGCACAAGGGGAGGACATCGCAATGACCATACAAGGCGCATCGCCTGACCTGTATAATGAGGATCTGGCTCCGGCCAAGGTCCGCAACTGGGGACCATTCTCGATCTTCAACGTGTGGACGTCCGACGTCCACAGCCTCTGGGGCTACTACCTGGCGGCGAGCCTGTTTCTCTTCTGCGGCGGCTTCGTCAACTTCATCATAGCCATCGGCATCGGTTCGCTCATCATCTACGTGCTGATGAACATGGTCGGTTATGCCGGCGTGAAGACCGGCGTGCCCTACCCGGTGTTGGCACGCGCTTCCTTCGGCATCTGGGGCGCCAACATCCCGGCGCTGGTCCGGGCCATCGTCGCCTGCTTCTGGTACGGCGCGCAAACGGCGGCCGCCTCGGGCGCCATCGTGGCGCTGCTGACGCGACTGCAGTGGTTCGATGAGTTCAACAAGACTTCGCACCTCCTCGGCCATTCAACCCTGGAAGTGATCTGCTTCGTCATTATCTGGGCGCTGCAGTTGCTGATCATCCAGAAGGGCATGGAAACAGTGCGGCGCTTTCAGGACTGGGCCGGTCCGGCGGTGTGGGTGATGATGCTGCTCCTGGCGATCTATCTCTGCGTCAAGTCGGGGAGCTTTGCCTTCACCAGCGACATCCCGATGGATGTCCTGCGCGAAAAGACCGCCGATGCCGGCATTCCAGGCGATCCCGGCTCCTGGACGGCGCTCTTCGGCGTCGCGGCGATCTGGGTCACCTACTTCTCGGCGCTCTATCTCAACTTCTGTGACTTCGCCCGCTACGCGCCTGACAACGCGGCGCTGCGCAAGGGCAATATATGGGGCCTGCCGGTCAACCTGATCCTGTTCTCGCTGGTCGCCGGCGTCACCACGATTGCCGCCTACGATGTCTACCATGAGGTGCTGCTGCATCCCGACCAGATCTCGGCCAAGTTCGACAGCTGGTTCCTGGCGGCGCTCGCGGCGCTCACCTTCGCGGTGGCGACGCTCGGCATCAACGTAGTGGCGAATTTCGTCTCGCCGGCCTTCGACTTCTCCAACGTCTTCCCGCGCCAGATCAACTTCAAGAAGGGCGGCTACATCGCGGCCTTGATCGCGCTCGTGCTCTACCCCTTCGCGCCCTGGGAAGGCAGCGCCGCGCACTTCGTCGGCATCATCGGCGCGACGATGGGACCGATCTTCGGCGTGATGATGGTCGACTATTACCTGATCCGGAAGGGTGAGGTCGATGTCGAGGCGCTCTACCGCGAAGACAGCGAGTTCCGCTTCCAGGGCGGTTGGCACGTCAACGCCTTCATCGCCGCCGGCATCGGCGCCATCTTCTCCTCGATCCTGCCCAACTTCACCAGTTGGCTGCCGTCCTGGTGGGGTGTCTATGGCTGGTTCTTCGGCGTGGCCATCGCCGGCGCCGTCTACTACGTGCTGCGCACCATGGCGCTCGGCGCCGGCGCCATGGTGCGC
>NZ_RZOJ01000387.1:0-5690 GCF_003998845.1 Mesorhizobium sp. M4A.F.Ca.ET.022.05.2.1
GCACCCAGGCCGGGAGGTCGTCCTCGCTGTGGCCGCCGGCGCGCACCAGATAGGCGCCCAACAGCGGCGTGAGCATGCGCGCCACCAGCAGCGAGAACAGCACCGACACGCAGACGGCGATGGCGAAGCTGATGAAGAATTTTCCGGGAATGCCGGGCATGAAGGCCACCGGCAGGAACACCGCGACGATGGTCGCGGTGGTCGCCACCACGGCAAGGCCGATCTCGTCGGCGGCCTCGATCGCCGCCTGATAGGCGCTGGCGCCGGTCTGGCGCATATGGCGAACGATGTTCTCGATCTCGACGATGGCGTCGTCGACGAGGATGCCGACCACCAGCGACAGCGCGAGCAAGGTGATGTTGCTCAGCGAGATGTCCAGGGCCGCCATGACGGCGAAGGTCGGGATCAGCGACAGCGGCATGGCGACGGCCGACACCAGCGTCGCCCTGATGTCGCGCAGGAACAACCAGACCACGCCGACGGCGAGCAGGGCGCCGAGCCACAGCGCCTCGAGGGCCGCGTCATAGCTTTCCTGCACGAAACCGGACGAGGAGGTGACCTCGCTGAACTTCGCCCCAGTGGCTTTCGCGCCGATTTCGGCGATCGCCGCGCGCGCGACCTTGACGACGTCGATCTCGCTCGATCCGACCGACCTGTAGACGTTAAAGGCAACGACTTGCCTGCCGTCGAGATAGGCGGCCTGGCGCGGCTTCTCCCAGCTGTCGACCACGGTGCCGAGATCGGAAAGCTTGACGTCGCCGGCGCTGGAAAGCGCCATGCGGGTGTCGGCGAGCGCCTCGACCGTGGTGGCGCTGGCCAGCGTGCGCACCGACTGCTCCTGGCCGCCGATGGTGGCGCGGCCGCCGGGCTGGTTGACGTTGTTCGATGCCAGCGTCTGGCTGACGTCGCCGGCGCTGATGCCGAGCGCGGCCAGGCGGTCGGGATCGAGCTCGACGCGGATGACACGGTCGACGCCGCCGGAGCGGGTGATCTTGGAGACGCCGTCGACGCCGAGCAGGGCCTTGGCCACGTCGTTGTCGATGTACCAGCTCAGTTGATCGGGCGACATGGTCGGCGCCTCGACGACATAGGTCAGCACCGAATTGCCGTTGGCGTTGACCTTGGCCACGACCGGTGTCTGGGCGGCGGCCGGCAGGCTGGACTGCACGCCCGAGACCGCGTTGCGGACGTCGTTGGTGGCAGTCTCCGGATCGGTGCCGAGGGTGAACTCGACCGTGGTGACGGACGAGCCCTCGCTGATCGAGGTCGAGACATCGTCGACGCCTTCCAGTGTCGCCACGGCATTCTCGATCACCCGCGCGACCTGAACTTCCATCTCGCTCGGAGCCGCGCCCGGCTGCGCCACAGTCACGGTGACGGTCGGCAGGTCGATGTCGGGCATGTTGTTGGTGCGCAGCTGCATGAAGCCGTAGAGGCCGGCGATGGTAAGCGACAGGAAGAGCACGATGGTCGGAACCGGGTTGCGGATCGACCAGGAAGAAATGGCGTTCATTGCGCGCTCCCCGTCGAGCCCGCGGCAGCGCCGGCGTCGGCCGCGGCGGAGGCGACGCGCACCAGATTGCCGTCCGAGAGGAAGCCGGCGCCGGCGACTACGACATGATCGCCTTCGGAGAGACCGCTTTCGATGGCGACACGGCCGCTCTGGCGGGTGCCGGTCGTGACGAGACGCGCGCTGACCTTGCCGGCAGCGTCGACGACGAAGACCGCCGGCTTGCCGTCATGCCAGACAAGCGCGGCTTCGGCGACGCTCAGCCGTTGCGAGGCGGCGGTCGCGATCGAGACGCGGGCGAACATGCCCGGCTTCAGGCGGGAGGCTTCGCCGAGCGAGACATAGACGGTGGCGAGCCGCGTGGTGGTGTTGACCGTTTCGGCGATCGAGGAAACGCTGCCGGCAAAGTGGCGGCCGGAGGCGTCGACAACGTCGGCGGCCTGCCCAACGGAGATCGCCGCCAGGTCCTTCTCGGGCACGAGCACGCCGACCTCCAGCCTGCCGTCGCGGATGATCTTCATCAGTTCGGTTCCGGCCTGGACGATCGAGCCGGCGACCGCCGGCTTGCTGGAGACGATGCCATCGAACGGCGCACGGATGGTGGTGCGGTCGAGCTCGGCCTGCAGCCGCTCAGTGGCGGCTTGCGCCTGGTCGACCCCAGCCTTGCCGGTCTTGACGGCGGTTGTCTTCTCCTCTGCAGTCTCGGCGCTGATGGCGTTGCTGGCCAAGAGTTTGTCGGCGCGGGCCGCTGCCGATTTCGCGGATTCAAGCGTCGCCTGCGCCTCCGCGACCGCTGCCTTCTGCTCCGCGAGCTGGGCTTTGAGCAGCGAGTCATCCAGCCGGGCCACGACATCGCCCGCCTTCACATGATCGCCTTCGGCAACCAGCACGTCGGTCAGGCGCAAGCCGCTCTCCTCCGCTCCAATCGTCGCTTCCTGCCAGGCGGCGACCGTGCCGGTGGCGCTGACGGAAGCCGTGATCGCCTCTGAGCGGACCACCTCGACGGAAACGGTCAGCGTGGCGGCCTGAGCGGGCGCGGCCGTCCGCGCCGCCGGCTCGGGCGCGCCGCGGCCATAGGCTTTCAGCGCCACGACGGCGGCGAGCGCAACCAATGCGGCCAGCAGGAGGAGATGCCTCTTACGCAATTTTCTGGTCATGATTCTTGCTGCTTGAAGGGTCGGAGAGCGGAAGTGATAGGCGGTAGACGGCGAAGCTCAGCCGGATCGCGCCCTTGAGCGTCTCCGCCGGCAGGACCAATGGCGTGGAGCGGGCGCGGTGGCCGATCGGCAGGCCTGGGCCGATGGAGGCGATCAGCCGCAGCATCATCAGAGCTTCCCACATTGTCGTGCTTTCGTTTTTCAATGACTGCAGTCTGCCGCCTGCAGAACCGGCCGGCCCGTGAACGGGTGGGTCAGCGGGCCGGCCGGTGCAGCCGGTCAGAGTTGTTCGCCATTCCGGGGTAGGGGTGGCGGAAGCTGTCCGCCGCCAGGCAGACCTCCGGGGCCGGCTGCATCGTCCGGCGGATTGCCCCAGGTACCGGGGGGAGGGCCGTGGGGTCGTTCCGCCGAAGCGAGGATCTCGAGCTGCTCGGGCGTCAGCTTGGTGCGGAGCGCTGAGATCGCGTCCTTGAGCCTGGCTGCCGCGATGGCGTGCTGCATCACGTCGGCCAGCTTCTCCTGGAAGGCGAAGGGATCGCGGGCCTCAGGCTTGCCGGCGGGACCGTTGTCTCCCGCATCGGGGCCACGCCCGCCAGTGCCGCCCGGGCCATGGTCGGGCCGCGGTGGCGCCAGCACCGCCTGCAGGGCGCTGGTATAGTCGCGCCAAGCGTCGAGCTGCTCGGATCGCACACCGATCTTGGTCTCAAGCGCGGAAAGCCGGGCCGCGAGCATGAATTCCGGCGGCGGTCCCATCCGGCGTTCACCAAAGCGCTGCGGACCGTGGCCTTCCGGACCGAAGCCGTCCGGTCCGTGCCGCATCGGCCCATGTGGGCCGGGCCAGGGCATTGGCCCCCGGTCCGCGCCGTCCGGCTGCGCCAGCATCGGCGGCTGGTCACCGGGCGCATCCGGCTGCGCCGCCAGCACGGGATGAATGGCCGCGACCGAGAACAGGCCGAGCGCAAAAAGTCTGCTTCGCATGACGTAATCCTTTCCTGCATGCTTCGGATCGCTGGAGGATAGGAAGCGTCTTTTGCCGCTTTGCTTCGGCGCGTTGCTGAAGGTTTCCGCAAAAGGGAGATTTGTTTCCCAATGTTTCCGGGCGCCGGGTGGAAACATTGGGTTGCAATTTTCCATGCCGCTTGCCCGCCGCGCTCCTATAATCGCCGGCAAACAAGCAAACAGGGCAGGAAATGCAGGCGGGCAGGTAATGCAGGCACAACCCCACATCCTCGTCGTCGACGACGACCGCGAAATCAGGACGCTGCTCGGGCGCTATCTCGATGGGCAGGGCTTTCGCGTCTCGGTGGCGGCTGACCGGCGCGAATCCGAGCAGAAGCTCGGCTCGGGCCAGTTCGACCTGATCGTGCTCGACGTCATGCTGCCCGACGGCTCGGGCCTCGACATCTGCAGGGCGCTGCGCGATCGCAAGCCGCATATTCCGGTCATCCTACTGACGGCGCTGAAGGAGGATGTGGACCGCATCATCGGGCTGGAGCTCGGCGCCGACGACTATCTCGGCAAACCGTTCAACCCGCGCGAGCTCGCCGCCCGCATCCGTGCCGTGCTCAGGCGCTCGGCACCGGAAGAGGCTCCGCCGCGTGTGCGCGTCTACCAGTTCGCCGGCTACAGGCTGGAGCCGGACACGCGCAAGGTGATGGATGCCGAGGGCGCGCTGATCGACCTCACCGGCGCTGAGTTCGACCTGCTGCAGGTCTTCCTCGACCGCCCCGGACGGCTGTTGTCGCGCGATCAGCTACTCGACCTGACGCAAGGCCGCGAGCGTGACCCGCTCGACCGATCCGTCGACGTGCTGATGAGCCGACTGCGGCGCAAGTTCGGTGACGCGGGCGAGGGTCCGCTATTCAAGACGGTGCGCAATGGCGGCTACCAGCTCACCGCGCGCGTCGAGACGGCCGAGGCCGAAGCATGACCTCGCTGCGCCGGCGCCTGATCATTCTGCTGGTCGCGTCGATCGTCGGCGTCGTGGGCCTTGCCACGTTCGTCGCGATCAAGGTGCTCGGCGGGCCGTCCCCCGAGCTCATCATGCGGCCGGTCGCCCGCCAGGTGCAGCTCATGGTGCAACTGGTTCCGGGCCATGTGGCCGGTCCGGGTGACGCGCCGATCAACATCAGCGACCGTCCCGCCGATGGTTTCGAGGACCTCAAGCACACGCGAGTGCTCAACGACATCCTGCATGACGACGGCCTCGACCTTTCGGCGACCGTCAGCCGCAACCCCGGCAGTCCCGGCATGGTCGCCTCGGTCGCGCTGCCCGGCAATCGCTGGATGATCGTCGACGTGCCGGACTTCAATCCACCGCGCGATGTCTGGTTCGTGCTGGCCGGCTGGATCACGCTGATCGCGCTCGGCGCCACGGCGGTGTACGCGACCGCCGTGCTGGTGCGGCCGCTGGAGATGCTGGAGACAGCGGTCAGCAAGATCGGATCGGACGGCGTGCTGGCGGCGGTGCCGGAAAAGGGGTCGGCGGAAGTCCGGGCGACGGCGCATGCGCTCAATCAGCTCTCCGCCAGGCTGAAGACGGCGATGGAGAGCCGCATGCGGCTGGTCGCCGCCGCCGGCCATGACCTGAGGACGCCGATGACGCGGATGCGGCTCAGGGCTGAATTCCTCGACGACGACCGCGAAAAATGGCTGCATGACCTCGATGAGCTCGACCGCATCGCCGACAGCGCGATCCGGCTGGTGCGCGAGGAGGTCAACCAGGATGCCGTCGAGCCGGTCGACCTGGCGAGGCTGCTGCGCGACATCCAGGCCGAGATGATCTCGCTCGGACATCCGGTCTCTGTCGGCCAGCTCGACAAAGTCTCGGTCAAGGCCGGCGCGCTTGGCCTCAGGCGGGCTCTGCGCAACCTGATCGTCAACGCCGCTACGCACGGCAGGGGCTGCAGCGTTGCCCTGACGAGCGCCGGCGGCCAGGCCGTGCTGACCATCGACGATGATGGGCCGGGCATTCCGCCGGAACTGCTCAACAAGGCGTTCGAGCCGTTCTTCCGGGTCAATCC
>NZ_RZOJ01000388.1:0-5682 GCF_003998845.1 Mesorhizobium sp. M4A.F.Ca.ET.022.05.2.1
ATCCCTTTTTCGCCCAGCGTGAACCGGACCCGACCGGTTGTCGTGAGGCGCGGCTGAAATTCGGCTGAGATTGGCGTGACGAAGGCGCCCGAAGCGCAGCGGCGGCGATACGCAATACCCAAGGCGAGGCGGCAAGCCATGCGAGCCGCCCGGCCGTCGCGCCCCCGCGCTTCGGTTCCGTCGCTGTGCATCGTCTTGCCCTGGCGCGCTATGAAGCAATTCACACAGGCGCACCGGCAAAATCGCCGCCGGTCCAAATACACCCAAAAAAAGTCAGGTTGATAATGCTGGGCCGAAAAAGTCCAGCCGGCGAAAGGCAAGCCGATTCAAGCGCATAGGCGGGAGCCGTCGCATCGGCAACCGGAGCGGTCGAAAAGCCCGGAAAACCGGCTTTTGCTGGCCTTCAGGGGCAGCAAGGACGTGATCGCGCGGGTCTGCGGCGATGGTCCGCGAGGGTCAAAAACGGGCATTCGGACACCTCGGGAAGCGACGTTGACAGCGCGCACCGCCAATGGATATTCGCAACCACTGGTCACGCCATAACCGGGGGCTGTTGGGGACGGACGGGGTTTCAGCAGCTTGGCGGGGGCGCCGGACGGGCTGGTACACGCATGGTGTACCGCCCGCTCCTGGCCGGTCTTCCAAAACGCAGATTTGAGCCGCGTCGCAAGCGCGCGCACGCCGCCCTTGCGTCTTGACCGCCGATTGACCATCCTCTTGCCAGGTCGTGCATCCAGAAGGAGTCGCGGCATGGGGTTTTTGGCGCATGGGATCCATGCGCGGGCGCGGTTGGGGGATCGCATATGCCGACGCTTTATGCGTTGAAACCAGCCTTCCAGGCGAGGCTGCGGCCGCTGGCCGATCGCCTGGCCAGCGCCGGCGTCACCGCCAACCAGATCACGCTGCTGGGCGCCGGCCTTTCCGTCGCCACCGGCGTGGTGGTGGCTGCCTTCGCGGCCCATCCGGCCGTATTCCTGCTGATGCCGGTGGCGCTGTTTACGCGCATGGCGCTCAACGCGATCGACGGCATGCTGGCACGGGAACATGGGCAGGCGTCAAAACTCGGCATGTATCTCAACGAGCTCTGCGACGTCGTCTCCGACCTGGCGCTGATCCTCGCTTTCGCCGCCCTCTTCCCGGCCTGGGGCGTGGTCGCCTTCGCGATCATGGCGGTCATCGTCGAGTTCGCCGGCGTGCTCGGCATCGCTGCGGGGGCGGCGCGCGACTATGCAGGGCCGTTCGGCAAGAGCGACCGGGCGCTGGCGCTGGGCGTCATCGGCGCGTTGATCGTTTTCGGCCTGTGGCCGGTGGCACTCACGCCCTTTGTGTTTCCGGCGCTCGCAACACTGTCGCTGGCGACCGCCATCAACCGGATACGCAGCGGCCTTAGAGGAGCAGTCGGGCAATGAGCGACCTCGGGGGCAACACCATGATCCATCAGCAGAATATCGCCGCAGCAGCACCGGCGAGCCTCCAACGCGTGGCCGAGGAGCGGACCTTCAAGACCCATGACGGCACCGAGATCTTCTACCGCTACTGGCCGGCGCTCGGCGAGCAGCCCAGGGGCGCCATCCTTCTCTTCCATCGCGGCCACGAGCATGGCGGCCGCATGGCGCATCTGGTCGACGAGCTCGCAATGCCCGGCTACGCCTTCTACGCCTGGGACGCGCGCGGCAACGGCCGCTCGGCCGGCGAGCGCGGCTATGCGCCGTCCTTCGCCGCGCTGGTGCGCGACATCGACTGCTTCGTGCGCGAGATCCCCCGCGACGGTTTTTCCCAGCGTGACGTAGCACTCATCGCGCAATCCTTCGGCGCCGTGCTCGCCGCCGCCTGGGTGCATGATTATGCGCCCGACATCCGCGCGCTGGTGGTGGCTTCGCCCGCCTTCTCGGTCAAGCTCTACGTGCCCTTCGCCAAGGAGGGTATCGCGCTCTGGCAGCGGCTCAAGGGGCGCTTCTTTGTCAATTCCTACGTCAAGGCCAAGTTCCTGACGCATGATCCGGAGCGCATCGCCTCCTTCGACGCCGATCCGCTGATCACGAGGCCGATCGCCTCCAACATACTGGTCGAGCTCTACACGCATGCCGCCCGCGTCGTCGCGGACGCGCGCGCCATCACCGTGCCGACACAGCTGCTGATCTCGGGCGCCGACTGGGTGGTGCGGCACGGCCCGCAACACGAATTCTTCGTCAACCTGGCAAGCCCTGCCAAGGAACGGCATGTGCTGCCCGGTTTCTTCCACGACACGCTGGGCGAGCGCGACCGCAAGTACGCGCTCGACCTAGTCCGGCCATTCCTCGAAAAGCAGTTTTCAGCGCCGGAGAAGCCTGCCGACCTGACCTCGGCCGACCGCTCCGGCTACACGCGCGACGAGGCCGACAGGCTCGCCTCCCCGCTGCCGCTGCTGTCGCCTAAGGGCCTCTACTGGGCGATGAGCCGCGCCTTCATTCGCATCGGCTCCTGGTTCTCCACCGGCCTCAAGACGGGGATCACCACCGGCTTCGATTCGGGCTCCACCCTTGACTACGTCTATCAGAACGACGCCCGGGGTGAGACCCATCTCGGCCGCATGATCGACCGCACCTTCCTCGACGCCATCGGCTGGCGCGGCATACGCCAGCGCAAGCTCCATCTGGAAGAACTGATCGGCAACGCCACGGAGCAGCTTAAGTCCGCCGGCCGGCCCGTGCACATCGTCGACATCGCCGCCGGCCATGGCCGCTACGTGCTCGATGCCGTTGCCAAATGCCCGACGCCCCCGGCCAGCGTCAGGCTGCAGGACTATTCCGAGCTCAATGTCGGGCTCGGCACCAGGCTGATCGCCGAGCGGCACCTGCCGACCAGCGTCACCTTCCGCCAGGCCGACGCCTTCGATGCCGGAATGCTCGCCGCGCTGAAGCCGGCGCCGGACCTCGCCATCGTTTCCGGCCTCTACGAGCTCTTCGCCGACAATGCGCTGATTTCCCGCTCGCTCAGCGGACTCGCCAGCGCCATGCAGCCCGGTGCCCTGATCATCTACACCAACCAGCCCTGGCATCCGCAGCTGGAGATGATCGCGCGTAGCCTGACCTCGCATCGCGGCGGCCAGGCCTGGGTGATGCGGCGGCGCACGCAGGGCGAGATGGACCAGTTGGTGAAGGCCGCCGGTTTCGAGAAAATCGACCAGCGCATCGACCAGTGGGGCATCTTCACCGTCTCGGTCGCGCGGCGCGTCTGAGGAAGCCGTGCCCGCCGCCGACCCTGCCCCAGCCGCCATCGCCGAGCCGTCGAAGGATAGATTCGGCGCCATCCTGCTACGCGCGGCGCTGTGGCTGGCGCTGCTCGCGCCGCTGTTCTACTCGACCTATGGCTTCGCCAACTGGCTGGCCTCGCGACGCGACGATGTCGGCAGCATTGTCTTTGCGTGGGAGCGCGACATCCCGTTCATGGCGTGGACGATCGTGCCCTACTGGTCGATCAACCTGTTCTACGGCCTGTCGCTGCTTCTCAACGACACCAGGCGCGGCGTCGACCGCCTCGCCGGCCGCTATCTGACCGCGCAGGCAATCGCGGTGACCTGCTTCATCCTGTTCCCGCTCAGGGCGACCTTCGTGCGGCCGGAGACATCGGGGCTGCCGGGCTTCCTGTTCGCGGTGCTCGGCGGCTTCGACAAGCCGTTCAACCAGGCGCCGTCGCTGCACATCGCGCTGCTTACGATCATCTGGGACCACTGGCGGCACCGGCTGAGCGGCATCTCAGGAATTGCCTGGCACGTCTGGTGCTTCCTGATCGGCGCCTCGGTGCTGACGACATGGCAGCACCATTTCATCGACATCCCGACCGGCGCGCTGCTCGGCCTGTTCGCGCTGTGGCTGTTCCCGCGCACGGGCGAACTGCCTTTCGCCGGCTTCCGGCTGGCGACCGACAGGAAAGCGCAGCGGCTGGCGGTCTTCTATGCGCTGGGGGCCACACTGCTGCTGGCGGGCGCGGCCGGCGGCGCCCTCGTCTCGGCGGTTGCCCTCGCCCTTCTGTGGCCGGCGCTGGCGCTGGCCATCGTCGCCTTCGGCTATGCCGGCGCCGGAGCCAAGGTGTTCCAGAAAGCGGCGGACGGCCGCGTCTCACTCGCCAGTCGGCTGCTGCTCTGGCCCTACCGCGTCGGCGCCAGAATCAATCTCTGGGCCTGGACGCGCACGCTGTCGCCAATGGTGCCTGTCACCGACGGCGTCTTCCTCGGCCGGTTCCCGACGGCTGCCGAGGCCAGCGGCTTCGGCACGGTGATCGACCTTGCCGCCGAACTGGAGCGGCCGCGCGGCGCATCCTGCCGCTGGATCAGCCTCGCCGTGCTCGATCTTCTGCCGCCATCCGCGAAGCAACTCTCCGAAGCGGTGCCGGCGATCGAGGCGGCGCGCCGGCAGGGGACGGTGCTGATCTGCTGCGCGCTCGGCTTCCAGCGCAGCGCCACGGTCGCCGCCGCATGGCTGGTCGGCACCGGCCGCTCGCACACCGCCGCGCAGGCGCGCAAACTGCTCGCCGCCTCCGGCCGACCGGTGCACATTCAGGCCGGGGTGGACGAAGCGGCATGAACAGCAATAGCTATCAGGACAAAGCCGGCGCGTTCGCCGCCGGACTTATGCTGCAGGCGGCGTGGCCGCTGCTGGCGGTCGCGGCTTGCCTGCTCGCCGCGCCGGTGATCGGGCTGGCGGCCGCGCCGCAGGTGACACCGCTATCGGCGGCAGCGTGGCTGGTGGCTGCGGCGGCGGCTCTGGCTACCCTCGCCTTCACCGCGCTCCTCCTGTTCGACGCGCTGCTGTTCCGGCTGATGGCGAGCCATGACAGCGAGGTTTCGGGCGGCGGCGCGGTCGATGATTTGCTCGCCCGCATGCGGCTGAAGCCCATGCCTGCCGCGACGCGATCGCTCGACCAGCGGATATCGGGTACGCGCCGGCTGCTGATGAAGCAGCGTATGGCCTTTGCGGTGTTCGCGGCGGCGTCACTGATGGCGGCATTGCTTTGAGACTTCGATGACAAAACTCCACATCCGCGCCAACACTTTCACCCTCCTGCAGACCATCACCTCGGTCGGCCTGTCGGCGCTGGCCTGGGTGGTGACCGGCGTGCGACCGATATGGAACGGCAGCCAGCCCTCGGAGCGGCAGCGCATCTATTTCGCCAACCATGCCAGCCATGGCGACTTCATCCTGCTCTCGGCCTGCCTCAGCGAGAAAGTGCGCGCCCGCACCCATGCGGTGGCGGCGGCCGAATATTGGGGCAAGTCGCGGCTGCGCCGCTACATCGCCGAGGACATGCTGTCCTCGGTGCTGATCCACCGGCAGTGGACCGAAGAGTCACAGAACCCGATCAACATCATGCTGTCGGTGCTCGACCAGGGTCATTCGCTGATCCTGTTTCCCGAGGGCACGCGCAACACCACGGACGAGCCGCTGCTGCCGTTCCGTTCCGGCCTCTACAACCTGTCGATGGCGCGGCCCGAGGTGGAGCTCATCCCGTGCTGGATCGAGAACATGTCGCGGGTTCTGCCCAAGGGCCAATTCCTGCCGGTGCCGCTTCTGTGCCGCGTCGTCTTCGGCCCGGCTGTGACCATCGCGCCCGGCGAGGAGCGGCGCGCCTTCCTCGAACGCGCCCGCCAGACGCTGCTCGCCCTCAACCCCCGCCCCGACCGAGACGACTGATGCCACTACCGCC
>NZ_RZOJ01000389.1:0-5676 GCF_003998845.1 Mesorhizobium sp. M4A.F.Ca.ET.022.05.2.1
GGCCGAGGGAATGAGAGATCATCGGAAAGCAGGCAAGAATTCCGATGGATTGAAGGCAAGCATGGCAAACGGCGAGGCAAGACCGAGGCTCGACCCCACCGACATGGCGATCGTGGAGATCCTGCAGGAGGACGGCCGCATCGGCATTTCCGAGCTTGGCCGCCGCGTCGGCCTGTCCCAGCCCGCCACCTCCGAGCGGGTGAAACGGCTGGAGGAGCGCGGCATCGTCGCCGGCTACCGGGCGGTGATCGAGCCCGCGGCGCTTGGGCTCGGCACCATGGCCGTCATCCGCCTGCGCACCACGCATGAGCACATCCAGTCCTGCCTGAAGAAATTCGCGCAGATGCCTGAGGTGATCGAGGTGCTGCGGGTGACCGGCGAGGACTGTTTCCTGGTCAAGGTCGTCGTCCCGTCGCCGCCCGATCTCGAGGCAATCGTCGACGGCATCGGCCGCTACGGCGCGGTGACGACGAATGTGGTGCTGCGGGCCGAGCCGCCGAAGCGGCTGGGGCGGGACCTCGTTATGCGATGAGGCGCAGCGTATGCGCCGCCGCGTTGGCGAAGGAAATATCCCCCTTGATCTCACGCATCGCCATCGAGGTTATGGTGCGCCGCACGCCGGGTAGGCGGCTCAGCTCCTCGCGCAGCATCCGGTCGAGCGCCATCATGTCAACCGTCACGATCTGCAGGAGGTAGTCGGCCTCGCCGGTGGTGGCGTAGCAGCGCCGGATCAGCGGATGTCTCTGCACCGCCGCCTCGAAGGCGTCCGACACCTCGAAGTCAATCGACACCTGGATGAAGGCCTCGATGTCGAAGCCGATCCTGGCCGGATCGATGCGGGTGGAATAGCCGCGGATGACGCCCGCTTCCTCCAGCGCCTTTACCCGCTTCCAGCAAGGCGTCTTGCTGAGGCCGACCTCCTCGGCCAGTTCGCCAAAGGAGATGCGCGCGTCGCGCTCGAGTGCGGCGACGATCTTGCGGTCGAGGGCATCCAGCATCAATCGTTCTCCAGATTTCGCTCTAAATAGGACAGTCGTCCTTCAAATCGCGCCATTTGGATAACAAAAAGGAACAATGTTCAAGCGAAAAGCCCTATCCTGGTCTCAGTATCCAACGAATGGCCCGCATCGCGGCCCGGGCAAGGGAGAAGAACATGCTGAAGTCCGAATACCACGCCCGCATCGAGGCGCCCGAGATGCGCGACTACGGTGTCTATCTGCAATGCGACAAGCTTCTCCAATGCCAGAAGCCGCTGGCCGATATGGTCAATGCCGACGAACTGCAGTTCCAGATCGTGCACCAGGTCGAGGAGCTGTGGATGAAGCTCATCGCCTACACGCTGGCCGACGTCCTCGATTACCTGGTGAGAGAGGATACCCACCGGATCGTCACGCTGATGGGCCGGGTGCACCGGCTGATGCGGCTGATGACGGCACAGCTCGACGTGCTCGAAACCATGTCGCCCAAGGAGTATCAGCAGATCCGCCTGCAGCTCGGCAATGGCAGTGGCCAGGAATCGCCAGGCTTCAAGCTGCTCTTGCGCATGCCGCCGGACCTCTGGCGGGCCTTCAAGGCCTCATACCTCGATGGCCGCGGGCTGACCGTCGCGGATGTCTATGACGCGCGCTACGACCATGGCGACGCCTACGTCGTCGCCGAGGCGCTGATCGAGTTCGACGAGCTGTTCCAGAAGTTCCGCGCCAACCACCTCTATCTTATCCACCGCTCGATCGGGCTCGGCTCCAGATCGCTGAAGGGTCGCCCGGTGGAGATGCTGGAAGGCGGCGCCCGCCACCGTTTCTTCCCCGAGCTATGGGACATACGCTGCGACATGACCGACCGCTGGGGCGCTGAATATGGCACCGTCAGGGAGTCGATCAGCCATTGCCCGCACGCGAAGGCGGGGTGAGCTTGGCTCCCCCTTCTCCCTTGTGGGAGAAGGTGTCCGAGCGAAGCTCGGACGGATGAGGGGTGTTGGCCGGAATGCTACCTTTCAGATATAAACATTTAAAATCATTTGATTTTCCGCGCCGAGCTTCTTCCAGCACCCCTCATCCGTCTCGGCGCTGCGCGCCGATCCACCTTCTCCCACAAGGGGAGAAGGGGGAGCCAGGCTTGCCACCCCGCCAGCCAAAACTATTTGCACCCCCATGTCGGAACTCCCGCGCCTCGCCCGTCCTAGGGCCGAACGCAGCAACACCCGGAGAGACATCATGGAAAGCACCCAATCGACCTGGCAGACCGCAGTCATCCTCATCGCCCGGCTGATCTTCGCCGCCATGTTCGCGATGGGGGTGGCCTTCAAACTCATGGATATCGGCGCCACCGCCGGCTACATCGCCGCCGCCGGCTTCCCGTTCCCGCTGTTCCTGGCATGGTGCGCGGCGATCCTCGAAACGCTGCTGGTGATTGCCTTCCTGACCGGCGCCTTGCTGACCCCGGCGGCGCTGATCGGCGCGGTCTATGTCACCTTCCTCGGCTTTGCCTTCCACGGCCCTTCGCACTGGGCCGGCAACCAGGCCGAGTTCGGCGCCTTCATGTCGCATTTCCCGTTCGCCGCCGGCCTGCTCTTCGCCGCCGTGCACGGCCCGGGCAGCGTGCTTTCGCTGCGCCAGGGCTGGCCGGGCAGGGCGTGAACCTACGAAATCAGCCGGGCGACGAATTGCGACCGGCTGCCGTCCCAGCCGCAGACAACACACTGCCCGCTTTCGAATCGGTGGTCGCAATTTGGGTAACCGTATAAGTGGTGGGCGCAGTCAGGGCACAGATTGACCATTGCGCTGACGCCGCCGAAATAGGCGCTGCCGCATTCCTCGCAGGTTTCGGTCAATCGATCGGTCATCACTCGGACTTATCACATCTGGTCGTTATAGGGTTCCTTCATCTGGCCGACCATGCGGGCGAGCTTCGAGAAGGACGGCATGTCCGCCTCCGGCTGGCACCGGTTGGCGAGTTCCAGCAGCCGGATCGGGAAGTTGACGGCATCGCGGCTCGATGCCGACATGCCTTCGGAGCGATCCTCACCCGTCTCGCAGGCCTCGGCCCGGCGCAGCGCAATGTCGATCTCCTCGACCGTCAGCACACCCTTGCGCACCAGCACCTGGTTGATCGACGCGACGGCCATCAACAGGCCCTCGAGCTGCAGATTGGCGACGTTCATGGCGGTTCCTCCCATTGACCTCGCCTCAAAAACGCACGAACGGCGTTTCCGATCCGGCATGATGCTTGCTGCCGTCGCCTGATCGGTCCGGAGTCGCTAGCCGTGCCGTTCCTGCGTGACAGCGTCGAGGATAAGCAGTGCCGAGTCGATACGCCATTGCTCTTCGGGCCTGACGCCCGCCGACAACAGCCGGTCCAGAACCGGCTCGCTGAGCAGCCAGCGGCGCATCTTTTCGATCGCGGCGTCGCCAGCATCGTCCCAGAAACCCCGATTGGCCTTTTCCTTGATGAGCCGCTCGGCGTCAGTCCCGAAGAACTCCGCCAAGTGCAGCGCGGCATTGGGCGAGGGCGAGGAAAGCCATGCTTCCAGCGCCACGTCGAGGTCGCTGTCGGCGATTGCGATGCCACACAGCCAACCCGTCGGGTCGCCATCGTCGGGATGCTGCTCAAAACCATGACGCCAGGCACCAGCAAAAAGCGCCTGCACCGCCGTCCGTTCGTCCAGCGGCCACGTCCGCCACCCGCCACGGCTCAACTTGCTGGCGATGATCGGCGGATCGAGGCCGTGCCATCGCTGGTCGAAGACAGCCAACTCGAGTATCCGCGGCAGGAAGTGCTTATAGTCGGCAACGTCGCCAACCGTGGTGATCGCCCAGCCGGCATAGGGCCCGATCTGCTCGCCGGTCAGCTCGCGCAACGGCGCCGAGGTGAGCGTCTTCAGGATCGCCGCCGGATCGCGCAGCGGCGAGGCGCGCAGCACACGCGGCGGCGGGCAGGGCGCAAACACATCGTAGCAGTCGTCGATCAGGCGCTGGAGCTCCGGCGGTTCTGTCATTTGCCTGTGCATGGACGCAAAGATTTATCGCGCCTACAGCTCCATCCAGCGTTGGCCGTACTCCTGCCAGAGCGCCTTGACCTCGCGGCCGCCTAGCGGTGGCGTCGAGCGGTCGCCGTAGAAGATGGCGACGGCGCTGAGATCGTATTGGCCATCGGTCTGGACAATGAAGCGGATCGCTTCGCCGAGTGGCCTGGAGTGGAAGATCGGATCCGCCTGACCCCTGCCAAGGCTGCGAACGCCTGAAATGGTTGCTGGCAAATGCCGCATCCGAAAGACGGATGCCATGGCAGGTTTGTCCATGCCGCTCTCCGCGATTCCCCAACGGAATGATTCCATAAGGTCTGGTTAATGACCAGCCCGTGCGAAAAGCCCGGGCGGCCGCCCGGGCTTCCTGTCATGCGTCCTTCTGCCGGCAGAAGCTGTCAGCTTTTCCAGTGGCGGTGGAACCAGTCGGGCTGCGGCTCGACGCTCCTGGCGATTGCCAGGCCGATCAGCACGCCGATAAGCCCGCCCAGCGTCAGTGCCGTCGAGATCGTGCCGGGGTTCTGCCGGACCGTTTCCGACACGCTCTGCGCCTGGCCGCGCACAGTCTGTGCCTGGCTGCGAAGCTGCTGTGCGGCGCGAGATGCCCCCTCGGCTGCACTATCGTACCAGCCGGAGGCTCGGTCGGCGGCACTGTCGTACCAGCCATGCCCCGTCTCGACGACGTCCTCCGCCTGTTCGGCCAACGCGCGGTTGAGCCTGCTGACCTCGCGCCGCAGCTCCGCGATCTGCTTCTTCAGCGCCGCTTCGGAAGCGCTTGAAGAGCTGCTGCGTGTCGTGCTGCTGCGTGCCGCGGCACGACTGCGCGCCGGGTTGCTCTGGCTTTTTGCATTGCCGTTGCTCGGCTGGGCTGAGCTGTTGCCCTGGCTGCTCTCGTTCTCGGCCATGGTTTTCTCCTCTTCGATGTACGCCAACGATCCCGACAGGCCATAGTTCCCAGTGGGATGCGGCGAGCAAGCCTTCTAGGAAAATTTTCCTTGCCGGGTGACGGCAGCTATGCTACTGTTTTGTCCATGGTGCTGATTTGCGCCGACGACCCGCCCGCCGAGGGCGGGTCTTGTTTTTCTGGATGCCTTCGAGCGCAGCGCCTCCTCGATCACTTCTCGACGCCGGCAGGCCAGAGAGGGGCGCGAAGCAACGCCGCGTTCCCGGTAGGCCGCTTCTCGAGCCCATCCCAGATCACCCGTGAGCCCGCCCATGCCCCGCTATGCCACCATCATCACCGCTGACGACGGACACGACGTCGTAAGCGCCATCGGCGTCTTCGAAGGCACCGCCAAGCCGCTGCGCTCCGGCCGTGTCGAGGAGGTCGCGCCCGGCGTGCTGATCGGCATGGTGCGCGGCGGGCCGGTCGATGCGGTCGGCGGCTTCGGCTTTCCAAACGGCGCTGAGGGCGGCCGGATGATCGGCATTGCCAGCACGGCGAGGCCGGGCAAGGCCGAGCCAGCCGCCGTCCAGATCGAAGCCGCGCCGGCCGGCACGGCGGCATCGGCCGAGAGCGCGGCGCCCAAGCCGGCGCGCAAGCCGACCAAGCCAAGGCGCGCCAAAACCGGCAAGCGCCGGAAGCCCGCCGTCGCGCGGTCCAGGCCGTCGAAGTCGGCGGTCGTTCCCGCCGCCGTGCCCGGCAGCAGCGAGCC
>NZ_RZOJ01000038.1:0-29087 GCF_003998845.1 Mesorhizobium sp. M4A.F.Ca.ET.022.05.2.1
GCGCCCCCGCCGCTCCGCCGGCACAAAGGACAACGATCGCGAGCGCTGAAAAGGCGAAGATAGGCCCCGGGGAGGTGAAGGCCCTCTTCTGTCGAAACGGCTGCTCTACAAACTTCCAGGAGAATGCAGCCAATGCGAGGCTTGCCACCAACATCGCACCGGTCATCAACGGATCGAGTTTTTGGAACGAAAGATAGTGCGCGAACGCATTGAGAGGCCAGTGAACAAGATACAACGAATACGAGATGAGCCCAATCCAGACCAGCGGCCGGACTTCGAGCATGCGGGTGGCGACCGTCGAGGGGGTATTTTGGCCAACATAGATCAGAAGGGCCGTTCCGATGCATGGATACAAGGCGTTGTAGCCTGGGAACGGATCACTCGCCGAAATCGCGAAGAACCCGATGGCGAGAAGGCCAAATCCGGCCACCCCCACCGACTCCATCAGGAATCGGTTGCCCAGCGGCGAGGGGCATTTGAGCATGAGCAGGGCGCCCAACATGAGTTCCCAGATTCGGGTCGGCAGCAGATAGAATCCGGCGGTGGGTGCCAGCGATGTCGCCATCACCGCCACTACGAAGCTGCAGAGAATTATCGGAAGAAGTGTCGTCAGCCAGCGCTTCCCGATGTAGCGATAGATTAGGAACATCAGGATTGGTGCGAAGATGTAGTACTGCTCCGCTACGGAAAGCGGCCAAGTGTGCAACAGTGGTAGAAGCGCGGCATCGATAGAGAAGTAACTTGACGTTTTCCAGAAGAAAACGTTCGACCAGAAGGTCGAGGTAGCTATGATGCTAAGACTGAATCCGCGCAGATCCGGTGGCAGAAGAATGAACAATGCTGCAATGCAGGTGAGAAGCATCACAAAGACGAGCGCCGGCAGAATGCGCCGGGCACGGCGCCAGTAGAAGTTGACGATGGAAAATTGGCCGCGTTCAAGGTCATCCAGGAGGCTTCCGCTGGTTAGGTAGCCGGAGATGACGAAGAAGATATCGACCCCGCTAAAGCCACCCGGGATCGCCGAAATTCCGAAATGAAAGAGTACGACCGGAAGTACAGCAACGGCCCTAAGGCCCTCGATATAGCGCCTATATTGCATCCAGCGGTTCCTTTTATTTTAGATCAGGACGCGATTGGAAGCTTTCAATCTCCGGTAGGAGTGCTGCCGAGATAAGGGCGGTATCAGCCACCTTTATCCGTCCCGAATGTTCTGTAAGTTGCAACTGGTACAGAAGCACGATCGCCATCGCCGGCCTTGACGGCCTGATTGTCGAGCAGATCGCGCGGATCGTTGACCATCACGGCCAGGTTATGTCCTGTCGAACAACCAAGCGGCTGTTTGAAGGATTCTTCATTGGGTAAGGCACCATATGAGGGACAGACCGGCGGACGGGCGTGATAGACAATCGCCTCAATTCGCACTGAGCCGGCGTCGTGTTGATCGCGCAATTGAATGTTGTCTTCTTCGATTGCCAACTGCCTGGCCTGATGGGCTACCCCTGCGCTGAGCTGGGGCGAACCGCTGATGAGGAGGTGGATGGCATCGAACCGGCCGCGACTGGCCTTGTCTAGGAAAACACGCAAACGCTGCCGTTCGGAAGCGCGCAGGCTTTGCAACGTCAGGACGGTGGTCTCCTCTCGGACAAGCATTGGTGCCGATGGTTCGACATCAACTGGCGTAGTGCTTGTGCAGCCACTTACGCTTGGTGCCAGAGCGACAAAGAGGATTATAAAACGCAACATCTTTGGATGACACTATTCGATGATGAAGCCGAGACCGCCCTGGGCGCTTGGCGCGCCCGCACGGATAGCAGCGCGGTCTCGCGGGGGACTTGTCACGGAATTCGTCGGAGCGCCCCCTCCGTTCAAAGCCGGTGCCGCCCGCTCGGTCGGTGCGCTCATCTGGTTTGGGTTGGAGCCTGGTCTTACAATGTAAGGCGTAACTAGAATGACCAGTTCTGACTCCTCTTTTTGAAACGAGGTCGAGCGAAAAAGCGGTCCCAGGATCGGCAGTTCTCCGAGCCAGGGAAAGGCCCTGACATCATTGTTGACGTTCCGCCTGATTAGACCGCCGATTGCGAAGCTCTGGCCGCTGGCGAGTTCGACGACCGTATCGGCTCGGCGCGTGGAAACTGCCGGCACGGAAATTCCGTTGATTTGCACGGCACCTTGCGTCGACAGTTCACTGACTTCGGGCGTTACGTGAATGTTGATTTGATTGTTGCTGAGAACTGTCGGCACAAATTCCAGACTGACGCCGAAGTGACGGAATTCAACCGATACCTGCCTGTTTTCCTGCAGGACAGGAATGGGAAATTCGCCGCCCGCGAGAAAGCTGGCCTTTTCACCCGACATAGCGGTGAGGTTCGGCTCAGCCAGGACGGAAGCTATATGCTCCTTGGCGAGCGCGTCGAGAACCGCGCTGACGTTGACGGCACCGTTGTCGAATCCGATTTCTGCTGTACCGCCACCCTGGGTTGAACCAGACCCAGCGCTTGCAGCGCTTCCGCTTAGAACGCCCACTTTGAAATTGCCGATTTGACCGAAGGCGGACAAGTTGACGCCGAGTGACTTCATGGCGCTGCGTGAGACTTCGGCTACGCGCACGCTGAGGTTAACTTGCAGGGATCCAGCGACCTTGATGTTGTTGACGACTTGCGCTCCGTCGCCCAGATATTGCTCAGTGACTCTTTTTGCGGTGTCGGCGACCTCTGCGTCGGGCGCCGTCCCGCTAAGGATTGCGCCGCGCGGCGTATAGTTGACGCGGATGGGATAGTCGCCGACCTGCTCCCGCAACATGGCGCGTAAATCCCCGATCGGTTGCGTGACAACGATACGCAATTCGGCGAGAGGCTCGCCATTGCCATCCAAGGCGAATAGGCTGGTCCGCCCCGATTTCTTGCCAAAGACGAAGATTGTTTTGCTCGATGGCGCCTGAAAATCCGCGATCGTGGGGTCAGCAACAAAGATGGTCGTGGCTGGCGCGGGCAGATGAACGGTCTCCCCGAGCGAAGAGGAAAGGGTCAGCGTGGCGTTGATGCTATTCGAAGCCGCATGCGGCGGGCCTTTGTCCTGCTTGTTTTGCGCCGCGACACCAAGTGGGAAAGTCACAATAAGCGCGCAGAGGAGATGGCCCAGGTAACGGGGAACTGCAGGTCTTGTAACCTTGTTGGCGATCGCCCGCCAATTGAGCGCATGGCAAGGATGTTGAAGGATCAGCAAAATAGATCTTCTTTCGATTCGACAAACTATGCGGACGAGGCGTCAGTCAATTCTAGGATGTAACCAATGCCTCGGATGGTCTTGATCCGTGGCGTTGCACCTGATCTGGTCAGATGTCCCCGTAAACGATAAATTCCGACTTCAAGCGCGTTGGCAGACACGTCGTCGTTGAATGAATAGAGGTGATCTTCCAATTGCGCACGGGGCACGATGCGGCCTGCCCGGTTAAGCAGGTGCTCTAGAATACAGAGTTCGCGACGTGCGATCATCATTGGGTGCCCATCAACGAAAACCTGGCGGGCGACCGGATCAAAGTCGAGATTGCCAAATACGAGCCTCAGGTCGGTCATCTGTGTCGCCCGGCGCAGAATGGCTCTCATTCTGGCAATAAGCTCATCGGTAGAGATGGGTTTGAGCAGAAAGTCGTCCGCACCACCGTTGAAGATCGCAATTCGCTTATCGAGATCGTTAAGGCTGCTCATAATGACGGCAGGAACTGAATGCCCGTGGGTCCTCAACTGCCTCAGCCAACCCAAGCCATCGCCATCTGGCAGAGCCAATTCCAGCAGGAGAATTTCATAGCTGGCGCAAGAAAATGCACTCGAAGCCAGTTCCAGAGTACCAACGACATCAACGACGAAGCCGCCATCCCCGAGCGCAAGTCGCATGGCGCGCGCAAGATCCGCATGATGATCCACGAGCAGCGTTCGCATTTCATCTCCTCTCGAAGAGGGACGGCCCATCGAACGCGTCACCGGCGGCCATCTGATCGGAGCACACGGCGCGCAACTCGTCGCAGCTCTCGGAACTGGTCCGAGTCGGAGGGACATGCAAGTCGCTCGGTGGCAATAGGCGCGGGTGAGGACCAACTGACGGGCTCAAATACGCCGGTCGGCGAACCCACGAGGCCAGCAACCCGCGTGCGATTTCTCGTTGCATCATCTCTCCTACGTGCAGCCCCTGCGCTCGCAAGGCAGCGTCGCGGCTCAGAGCCCGATTCCCACAGAGGGTAGGGTTAGCTTTCGAGAAACTGATTGAACAAATCGATTATTTGGATCGAATGCATCCACGGTATGGATGCAGCGCACCATCTTCAACGACTGCGGCGTCCTGATGCACTGTTGTGTCTGTCGTGCTCTGCTTTTTTCGCTGTCCTTCAAGGCTGGCGAGCCTGGTGGAACCTGCGCGTCATTGGCTTGGTAGCTTGAATGCTCAACAACGGAGCGCCCTGCGCAAAGCCGCTCTCATTTCCAAAAAGCCTTGCAATCTGGTTGGAGCACTTCGCGCTCGACACCAAAATAGGCGAGGAAAACTGACGTCTGACAGGGATGTACATGCAACAGCCGATTTGCGGCACCAGCAAACGACCGCGTTCAGGCTGAAGATCGACGACCAACGGCTCCTCGATTTCCGCACCGACCGCTTTTACAAGCTCTTCCTGTGCGGGCGGATGCCGGCAAACAGCAGCACAGGGTCAGCGAAACCGGGAGCGGGCCTGCTTGATCGCCATGATCACATTGCCGCTGTCGCGCGTGCGGAGCGGAATGCAATCGGTCCAGCCGGCGGCAATCCGGTCAGCACCATCGTCTGCACGAAGCTCCCTGACGAAGACGTGCCCGAATGCGCTCAACAAAGCCGGGCGGCGGATCTTTCCAATCGCCGAAGGTGCGGGCTGGCACCGAGCGGCGAACTGCGAACTCATTCCTGCCCGGCGGCGCTGGCCGCCGCGAGCGTCGATGCGGACCCAGCCGCTCCGAATCCTCCCACAACACGATGAGCGCGTCGCGGACATCGCTGCCGTAACAGCGGCTGCGGCTCTTGCCCGCAGACGGCCTCTGCTCACGACGGTTCATAAGACGGATCGCGCGCTTGCGAATAATAGCCGGTTACCGCCTCGAACTCATCCAGAATGCGCCGCTTGTCAACGCCGCAATAAAGCTCCACGATCGCCGCTTCACCGTGTCGCCATGCTGAGCCGCGCCATCCTTCCCCCGAACCGGAATGGCACGACCTGTCCATCCCCTTTGGAACAGGACACTATTGGTAACATTTTGCTTGAGGCAATGCGGCTCGTTGCCTTCCTTTTCGCTGACCGGAAGGGTACCGGAAGTCGTCTATCGCATTTTACCCGCTGAAAGCGGCAACACCTCGACCTCAATCGCAGATCATAGGAAATAGACGATCGCGTCGGGGCCTCAGCATCGGTTCACCGGGTTTCCGTCATCGACTGAAGCGAATTGCCCCATCGACCGTCACCGGGTGGGCCGCGATACGTCGCCGTGTATGATTAGCGAGCGCACGTAGCGGAGCCATAGCTCTCCACCCAGCCATGTTCCCCTAGTTGGAAAATGTCCGGCGGACCAGAGGTGCTGTCGTCAGCTTTTCCTGAATAGCGGCCAAGGCAATCCCTACCAGTCCATCACCACCTTGCCGGAACTGCCGCTCTTCATCGCATCGAAACCGATCTGAAAATCGTCGATGCCGATGCGGTGGGTGATCAGGCCGGAGACATCCAGCGGACCCTGCACAAGCGCGATCATCTTGTACCAGGTTTCGAACATCTCGCGGCCGTAGATGCCTTTGAGATGCAGCATCTTGAAGATGACCTTGTTCCAGTCGATCTCGAAGCCGGTCGGCGCGATGCCCAGAATGGCGATCTTGCCGCCATTGTTCATGGTGTCGATCATGTCGCGGAAAGCGGGGGCGGCGCCTGACATTTCGAGCCCGACGTCGAACCCCTCGGTCATGCCGAGCACCGGCATGACGTCGCGCAGCTTCTCCTTCGAGGCGTCGACGACATGCTGGACGCCGAGTTTCTTGGCTAGCGCCAGCCGCACCGGGTTGATGTCAGTGATGACCACTTTGCGCGCGCCGACGCATTGGGCGACGAGCGCGCCCATGATGCCGATCGGCCCGGCGCCAGTCACCAGCACGTCCTCGCCGACCAGATCGAAGGACAATGCGGTGTGGACGGCATTGCCCAAGGGATCGAAGATCGCGGCAATCTCATCGGGCACATCGTCGGGGATCGGCACGACATTGTGCTGCGGGATCGCCAGATACTCGCCGAAGGCGCCTGGACGGTTGACGCCGACGCCGAGTGTGTTGCGGCACAGATGCCCTCGCCCGGCGCGACAGTTGCGGCAATGGCCGCAGACGATGTGGCCTTCGCCCAATACACGCTGGCCGACCTTGTATTCGGTGACCGCTGCGCCGAAATCGGCAACGGTGCCGACGAATTCATGGCCCGTCACCATCGGCACCGGCACCGTCTTCTGCGCCCACTGGTCCCAATTGTAGATGTGCACGTCGGTGCCGCAGATCGCCGTCTTCTTGATCTTGATCAGCACGTCGTTGGGGCCGATTTCCGGCACCGGCACCTCTTCCATCCAGATGCCCGGTTCGGCCTTGGCCTTCACAAGCGCCTTCATCATGTTCGACATCAGGATTTCCCTATTCCGTGATTGCGCTTCTGGCGAGATAGCCTGCACAACGGGAAGGTAGGCCACTAACTCGTTTGAACGTCCGGAATGGTCAGCCCCGCCTGCTCGGCCTCGCGGCGCAAATTCTGACGGGGCCTGGGGCCGATCTGCTGGATCACCAATCCGGCTGCCAGTGAGCCAAGGTCGCCGCAAGTCTGCAGGTCGCGGCCTTGCGTGTAGCCATGCAGGAAGCCGGCGGCATAGAGATCGCCGGCGCCCGTCGTGTCGACCAGTTCCTTGATGGCGGTCGCCTTGATCACCACGGTCTCGTCGCCGCGCACGATCACCGAGCCTTTTTCCGAGCGGGTGACGGCGGCGATCCGGCAATCCTTGCGGATCTGGGCCAGCGCCTCGTCGAACGACGATGTCTGGTAGAGCGACTTGATCTCGTGGCTGTTGGCAAAGACGATGTCGACCGTGCCCGAGCGCATCAGGTCGAGGAATTCGTCGCGGTAGCGGTCGACGCAGAACGAATCCGATAGCGTCATCGACACTTCTCGGCCTGCCGCGTGCGCCAGCTTCGCCGTCTGGCGGATTGCCTCCTTGGCGCGCGGCGGGTCCCACAGATAGCCTTCGAAATAGGTGACCTTGGCGCCGGACGCCTTGTCGGCTTCGACATCCTCAGGGCCAAGCTCGACGCAGGCGCCGAGATAGGTGTTCATCGAGCGCTCGCCGTCGGGCGTGACGAAGATCATCGAGCGCGCCGTCGGCGGCTCACCCTTGAGCGGCGTGGTGCCGAAGGCGACGCCCTGCGCATGGATGTCGTGGGCGTAGATTTCGCCCAGCGCATCGTTGGAGACCTTGCCGAAGAAGGCCGCGCGGCCGCCAAAGCTGGCGACGCCGGCCGCCGTGTTGCCGGCGCTGCCGCCGGACGCTTCGATCGCCGGACCCATGCGGCTGTAGAGCAGTTCGGCGCGTTGTGTGTCGATGAGGTTCATCGCGCCCTTGATGATGCCGTTGGTCTCGAGGAATTCCTCGTCGCACTGGGCGATGATGTCGACAATGGCATTGCCGATGCAAAGCACGTCATAATCCGGCATCAAAATCTCCGCCAAAACCCGAGCCGGCTTCTTGCCACGCCGGCCGGGCGTGGTCTCGCGAGTTGAAATGGGTTGCCGCATGCGCTTGATCCAGCCGCCCTCACGCAGCTGCCGGTCCGGCTTCACGCAGCAAATCGTCAGCTTTGTCCGTCTTCTCCCAAGTGAACTCAGGCTCTTCACGCCCGAAGTGTCCGTATGTCGCCGTCTTGCGGTATATCGGCCGTAAGAGATCAAGCATCTTGATGATGCCTTTCGGTCGGAGATTGAAAACCTCGAGAACAAGGCGCTCGATCCTTTTTTCCTCGATCCTTGCGGTTCCGAAGGTATTGACCATGACAGAAACCGGACTGGCCACGCCGATCGCGTAGGCAAGCTGAACCTCGCAGACCTCTGCAAGGCCGCTGGCAACGATGTTCTTCGCGACATACCGGGCGGCATAGGCCGCCGAGCGGTCAACCTTGGATGGGTCCTTGCCCGAAAAGGCACCGCCGCCGTGACGCCCGGTCCCACCGTAGGAATCGACGATGATCTTCCGTCCTGTGAGGCCGCAGTCGCCGGCAGGCCCACCGACCACGAACCGCCCTGTTGGGTTGACCAGAAATCTGATCCCCGAAGTATCCAGGTGGGCCGGCAGGACCGGTTTTATGATCTCCTCAATGACGCCTTCGCGGACCGTGGCTTGTGAGACCGCTTCGTCATGCTGCGTTGACAGGACTATGGTATCCAGCGCCACCGGGCGGAGCCCTTCGTAGCGTACCGACACTTGAGATTTCACGTCCGGACGCAGCCAGCCAAGCTGTCCCGCTTTCCGGACCTCGGCCTGTCTTTTCGTCAAATGGTGAGCGAGTTGGATCGGCAGGGGCATCAATGTATCCGTCTCGTTGCATGCGAATCCAAACATGATGCCCTGATCCCCTGCCCCTTGCCCGAGATCCTGCCCTCGTCCTTCATCAACGCCCTGGCTTATGTCGGGCGACTGCTCGGTGAGGGCCAGAACGACGGCGCAACGTCGACCATCAAAGCCAATCGCATCATCGTCGTAGCCAATATCGAGTATCGTATCGCGGGCGACTTGGCTGTAATCGATGTGGGCATGGCTGGTGATCTCGCCAGCCACAACGACCATCCCCGTCTTCACCAACACTTCACAGGCGACGCGCGCCTTCGGATCGGTGCGCAGGACCGCATCGAGAATGGCATCGGAGATGTTGTCTGCCATCTTGTCGGGGTGTCCCGCGCCGACGGATTCGGAAGAGAACACGAACTGCCTGGTCATAAAAATGCCCTCGCTTCAAGTGCTGGAGTTAGTGAGGAGTTTCTGGATTGGGGTGGCTTATCGGTCGCGGATGCCGGGAACATCGAACGCAGTGCAGAAGTCGGCAACGTCTCTTCGTACGCTCGCATGAACTTCCTGGTCATCGGGCTGGCGGCAGACCGAGTCGATGAAAGCGGCGATCTGCACCATCTCCGTTTCGCGCATGCCCATGGACGTCACCGCTGGTGTCCCTAAGCGGATGCCGCTTGTCAGCGCCGGATGCCGCCGGTCGCCCGGGACCATATTGAAATTCGCAATGATGCCTGCACGCGATAAGCGCTCCGCATAGGCTTTGCCTGACAGCGGCCGGTCCCGAAGATCAAGGATCAGCATGTGATTGTCAGTGCCCCCAGTGACGAGTTCATAACCTCGCTCCAGAAGCGCCTGGGCCAGAGCCTTGGCGTTGTGGACGATCTGCTGACCGTAGACACGAAAGGACGAGTTCGCTGCTTCCTGCAAAGCGACGGCAAGCGCGGCGATAGTATTCATATGCGGTCCGCCTTGCAGAAGAGGGAACACGGCGCAGATTGTGTTTGCTCTTCGGATGATGGAGGGGCTGATAACGGTCTTCATTCCTTGATAAAATGAAGCCACCCCGGGGACCGCGGATCGACTTGTGAGAGGTGCTGGTGACCACATCGCAATGGGACACGGGGTTCGGATGCACTCCTGCGACAACCAGGCCGCAGATGTGGGCGATGTCAGCCACCAGATACGAGTTCACCTCCGAAGCAATTTCGGCCATTGCCGCGTAGTCAAAAATACGCGGATAAGCAGTTCCGCCGACCCAAATTAGCTTCGGGCGTTCCCGCTTGGCGGTCTCGCGCAAGTGGTCATAGTCAATTTGCTGTGTCTTTTCGTGCAGCCTGTACGGGACGCGCTGATAATCGCTGCCGGAAAAATTGACGGACCAACCGTGAGTCAGATGGCCGCCTTCGGGTAAAGGCAAGCCCATGACTTTGTCACGGGGGCTCAAAAGCGCGCGATAGACAGCCTGGTTGGCTGGCGAGCCTGAATAAGGCTGGACGTTGGCGTGTTCACTGCCAAATAGCGCTTTCAGGCGCTCGATCGCGAGGGTCTCAAGCTCATCGACGATCTCGTTTCCGGCGTAGTAGCGCGCACCGGGGTATCCCTCGGCATACTTGTTGGTGAAAATCGACCCGGTCGCTTCCAACACCGCCGAGGAGGCAAAGTTCTCGGAGGCGATCAGTTTGAGAGTTGTCCGCTCCTGACGCTCCTGTCTTAGAAGCAGTTCGTGAACGCGGGAGTCGACGGCGGCTAAGTGAGGCCGCCCGTAAGTGTCGGGCTGCGCGATGGCGCCGCCGGCGGAGTTATCCATGGTAGTCGCGCTCCATTTGGACTGATCTATTTCACGATCAAGCAGGCGGTCCCTTCAACCGCGCGTCTTGTATTGCTTCCAGGCGTTGTAGGTCTCTTTTATGATGGCCATCATCGTGGGGCAGGAGATCGACCACCAATTGAGCCAGCCCGCCATCCTTGCCTCCTGCTTGCATATGGTACGAAGACTGCGGACGTTGTTCGTTGCAGCAAAGAAAGTTGGCTCTGCCCAGCCGCCGAACGTGGCGTCGAACCTGCTCGCGAGGCAGACTGGTAATATCGGCCAGCTCGCCGACGGTTAGATCCGCATGCGCGCAAAGGCCCAGGATTCGAAGGCGATCAAGATGCGCTGCCGTCCTTAGGCGATTTACCAGTGTCAACATTGGTTGGCATCAACCCGGACGGGATGCAGCAAGCCGCTAGCCCTTCTATCCCCATCAATCCGCATGAGACCTCTCTCGTCATTTGCTGTAAATCCGCTGGTATGGATGCTAATGGAAGATGGATCACAGTCCTTTCTACGACTAAGACGCCAGATATTGGGGCTAATGTACCACCTGACAGGAGACTACACTCACGAACATTATGTGAATTTTTTTTAACGTTGCTGAGAATCAAGGGTGAGGTTTGGCGAATGTCTCGCCGTCGACTGTCGAATCCTGCCCGACGGGATTATGGGGTGCGTAGCCTGCTTGTCCTTTCCACATGACCAGCGACGATGGGGCGGAGGCGGCAGACATAGCTCTGGAGCATGCTGCGGTATCTTTGGCCTGAAGCCGAGGAAGGCGGACCGTGGCTTCCGCGCCGCTGCCGGGAGCCCGCGAACAGGCCAAGTTGATCAGCCGGGTGTTGCCGTCATAGAGCGTGAGACCCAAAGCTGGCCAGCCGCGCCCTGAGGCTGACGCACCGCTCAGCGTCCACCTTGCTCTCGAAGCCCATCGGCATAGCGCCGATAACGACTTGACCGCGTGCGTGTCGACGAGCGATCGGTGAGCGCAAGGATCGAGGGTGCAGTGCAGGATAATGCTGTTTTAAATCAGCGCTGTTTTCAGCCGACTGCCTTGAGCGTGGGCACAAGGATATAGGCCCAAGGCAGGAGATCATCGTCTGCTGTTCGGGAGGCCGCCCTGGGCGCGCGACAGCCGTTCCTTCGGCTGCGCCGCTCCGCCACCATCCGCGCCGTGCCTTCCGGAGACCATTCCCGCTGCCGGCCGGCGCCCGTGAAAACCTCGACCCGGCGCACCGGCTCGAGATGGCTGGGCTCAGCGTAACTCTGAAGTCGTCATATACCGAAGCCTTCACAGACTTCGGACATCCCCCTCACAGTCCGATCCAGATGGCGTCAGGAACACCGCTGCGTTGATGCGGATGAACCCCTGCTTGTGCCACAATGACCCTTATGTCAGCGCGCGAGCCAAAGCTTCCGCGCAAGGCGACGGCTAGGATAAGGCAATGCCGACGAAGGGCACATTGCTTGCCACACTCTGGAATGATGGCATGCTCGGAAGGCCTAGGCTTTGCTCAGGGCCGCCTGCAAGGCGCGCTTTGAGGTTATTCACATAGCCTTCTGCGTAGTCCTGCGCCGTCGAGACCGAAAGATCAATGCCTGCCGCCAAGGCCTCTTCCATCAGGTGCTTTACGAGCCCATTTCGAATGGCCAGCTTGACCTCGGGGCCTGCGATAAGGCCGATCGCCTGCGCGGCCATATTGAGGCCAGCTTCCTCCAGCGCTCGCTTCATATCGCCTCCGTTAATGGCCGTACGCAGGAGATTGGCTGCTTGCGACTCAGCCTCGAGAACCATCGAGGCAAGATCGGCTACTTGTCCGAGGCCCGGAATGAAGCTGAGCAGTCCCACCGCCGTTGCCGCCAAGTCGAGCACTTTCGTCTCGATTTTGAGCACGGAGTCGACGACGTGCATGACGGCCCCGCCGTTCTTTTTGGCTGACTTAATGTCAGGCTGGTCCATCAGGCCCATCTTCATGTCCGCGACGGCATTCTGCTCTTCTGCGGTTTGGGCGCCGTGGGTGATTGGCTGCTGAACGTTGCGGTTCGCAGACGACATGTTTGTGCAAAAATGGGCAAAGTCTTTTTTGCTGATATTGCCGGAATCAACCGTATGCCCGCCGCCAAAGTCGAAGAATTTATGATGGGTCTTATAGCCCGTGATCGAATTGTTCAGGAGGCCAAACAGAAGAGGATCTGAAAGGAGCTGAGAGGCTGCTTCCCGCACTTTCGGATCAAGGCTCTTGTCGTCTTTCATTTTCGCCAGTTTGTCGCGAGTCAGAACACCGCTTCCAAAGAACGTGTCCTGATGGTCCTTGATCATCTCGACCGTATTCAGCTCAGTTTGCGTGAGGCTCATCGACGATGAGGCGACTTGCAGGAAATCCTCTTTGTGCATCTTCCCTTTCGAGCCACCGCACAACTGGTTCCAAGCATCGGGGTGATCGAGGAAATATTGCGCCGCCGCAATGACCTGGGGCGGAAATTTGCCGTTTTTCGATTCGCCGCCGACCATTTTCTTGAACTCATCCAGACTCAGGTCCTTGGACAGATTTTCGGAGTACCGGTAAAACTCCCGCAAGGCATCGCTCAAGGTCATGACCGAAGGCTGCAAACCTCCGCTGCCGTCGGATGGTATGTAGTTCTGCTCGTAGCTTCGCGCTTGGGCTTCCTGAAATGCAGCAACTTGTGGGTGGTGGTTTGAAAATCCGGCCAAGTCCTTGGCGTTGATCTTGCCTCCACAGCGGCCGTCGCCCTGCGAGCCAATCGCATAAAAAAGTCCCGAATCCTGCTGCAGTCCCTGGATCGCCGCTTTCAGATCCGGTGGCGTAGAGGGATCATTGGCTTTGTCGGTCAACGACTTCCAAGTAAGCGGGCATTGGTCCTTGTGACGGTTGAGTACCGCAACAATCTGCAACTCAGCCGTGGTCAGCGACCCACCGTTCCACGTGATTCCGGGGCTCGGCCTGGGAGCCGGCTCGATCTTCGGAGTGACGCCGAGCAGATGTTGGGCTTCAGTCGCCTTGGAGCGTTGCGATTGGTCCTCCTTGAGAGCCGCCCTCATATTTGGCGGCAGCAGATCCAGTGGGTGTTGCTCCAAGCCATTCAATGTCAAGACATCCGGTGCCAGATGGCCCAAAGGGTCCTGCCGCAATTTATCCATTGTCGAATCAAGATTCGACGCTGGCAGATCCCCTTGCGCGAAAGAGCCGGGCTTGTCTGCCAGCACACAAGTGGACAGCATCGCTTCGAAGCACGATGCACTTTGCTGATGCTGGGTCGCAAAATGGGAAACTTTCAGGCCCGGCCAACCCCTTGCGGACTGTAGCGAATTTGAGCGGTAGAAAGTTGAAAGATTACTGGCCGACATTATGCATCCTCAGACGTGACGTTGAAATCCCCACAAGAGACCCCGACAGAAGATCCCTTGCGTTTCACAAAATTCGACAATTCCAAGCGTCGGCAGGTCACGAATGCGCCTGCCCTGCCTTCAATTGCTGTGTTCCGGGCCGGCTCCAAGGTTCGGTCCAACACAATGGCCGGAGTCACCGCGAGAGCTGCCGGGACTCATCATGAGCGGATTAGCTTTCGAGAAACTGACGAGTTTGCGAAGAGTTCACAAAGGGGTAGCCGCAGTCATGTTCTTCAGAGCTGCGGGAAATCCTCAATGTTCATTTCTTGCCCAGCTCAGGCTTCCCGCCAACGCTATCCTGTTGTGGGATGTCAGAAGAATAAGAAGCATCCGGTCGTCCGTCGCGAACGACCGTAGTGGAGGAGCCGCGAAACAAGATCAGCACTGATTCCTTTGGCGTTGCCGCTATGTGAGTCTGCGCCTGCGCCTGCGCCACCAAGCCGTTAAAGGTCTGCTCCACGAGTGCGACGAAGCGCGGTGGACCGGAAACGAAGACGAGGCCATTGCCTGGCACGGGTTTGACCACATAGCGCTCGTCGGAGATATCAAGCTTGTCGAGAGCCCCCTTGAACGCATCGAAGCGAATCGACGTCATCAAAAGCATTCGAGTTTGCGATTCTTGTGCAGCAGACACATAGAGCACAAGGCCGTCATAGTACCATTGTAGACCGTAAAGGTTCGTCAAGCGGTCGAGGAACGCGCGCGGTGGCAAATCAGGCATACGTCCGCGAATTCGCCCCTTCACCGCAGGACTGATGTTGACCCTGATATTCAGGTTGTTGCCGAATTCCTGCAACGCTGCAGCGAGCTCCTGATCCAGAACCGTGTATCTATAGGGTGTCGCCGGAAGGGACAGCGGGACTGCATGCGCCGGGTGAATCCCGGTGGACAGAAAAAACCCGGCACAAAGAAGTCTCAAAACATGCAGGGTGACGGGTTGGATAAGCGTTCTCGGCATGTCGCACTGATAAACCAAACGCTGAAATCATCACAAGTGACTAAATTGCCGAAGAGATTTTAGATTGTCGAAATGACGCCGCCGTTAGTCAGCTTGTTGTCAGCTTGCCCCCCTAGGAGTGTTGCGCCGACACCGGGTGATGAATGGGCGGGGCTCGCCCGGTCAGAGAGAGCAACCGAGTCCTTACATGATGATGCCTGTCACGTCGATCTCTGCCACTCTAACGGCTGGCCTCCCCAGGGTCGGATCACCGTCGATTGTCGAGCAGGCCCAGTTTGAGCGCGCCTTAGGGCATGCAGCCGACTCGCTGAAAAACGATGCCGCCGCGGGGCCAGCGAGTGCGGCGCCAGTTGCTGCGGCGATGGATGTTCAGCGCGCGGCTGCGCCGACGAGCGGCATGGGCGATCGCGTGTTGCAGACGATTTCCTCCCTATATCCACACAACACTGTTTCCTTCCCCGCGCTCGACCATGACATAGCCCTTTCGAAGGGCGCTCTACCGGGACCGGCGCAGAAGCTTCCCGTTCCAGGTGAGGCGGGAACCGGAATCTCGGGCATTCCCCAACAAGGGCAAGACTTCGAAACGATGATGGCTGGTCTTCGGGATGTTTACAACGGCGTCACCCAGGTGGCGCTTATCTCCAAAGGCGTCAGCGGCGTCACATCATCCGTGAATAAACTTTTGAAGGAAGGCTGAACCGCGCGCATGATTGGCTTGGCCGAGGGCGAAATCATGCGTGGCCTGTCAGGGTGGCGGTCGGTTAGACTTGTCATGCTGCCAGTTCTCGTCGCCCTCACTGCTTGCAAAGCCGACCTCTACACGCAATTGCAAGAGCGTGAGGCAAATGAAATGCTCGCACTTCTTGAAGACAACGGGGTCGCCGCGATCCGGGTGGTCGCCAAGGATGGAACCAGCACGATCCAGGTTGACGAAAAGCTGCTCGCCTTCTCAATCAACCTTCTGAACGCCAAGGGGCTGCCGCGCCAATCCTTCAAGAACCTCGGTGAGATATTCCAAGGATCAGGCCTGATTGCCTCGCCGACCGAAGAGCGTGCCCGTTACGTGTATGCCCTGAGCGAAGAGTTGTCGCGGACGATCAGCGATATCGATGGCGTTTTTTCTGTACGTGTTCACGTCGTGCTGCCGCATAACGACCTTGTGCGAGCCGGTGCCACGCCATCCTCGGCCTCGGTGTTTATCAGGCACGACGCAAAAACAAATGTCGCGGCTCTGCTGCCAAAGATAAAGATGCTTGTAGCCGACAGCATCGAAGGCCTGTCCTACGATAAGGTGGAAGTGGTTTTGGTGCCGGTAGAACGGTCCGCACACGAGCAACGGCCCGATCCGACTGCTGTTTTGCCACAAGCATCACTACCTCTTCCTGCGCCACTTCTGGCGACCGTAACAGGTTTTGCCGCAGCCGTATTCGCCGTGGCCTGTTATCTCTTGATCGGCGTTGTTACGCGTCGGCGCAAGCAATCAACCGGCGTTTCCAAGGTCGAGGGGCGCCGGGATGCTTCTGCTGTCGAGGCCATTCGCAAAAGAATGCCTGCAATTGGACGTGGGTGACATCTCATTGCCAATGCCTATACAGACCGCCCGACCTGATGGTCCGCACTTTCCGGGCGCGAGCGAGCTTGCGGCTTCGGCCCATCCAACCCGTCTTGCGGCGCGTCTTGATCCAGCGTTATCGGCCGAAACGTTAGTGAAGTTGCAGAAGTGTTCCAGACTGCATCCAAGGCTGGCAGAATTGCTGGGCAACGATGACGTGGATCTGAACCACATCGGCTGCAGGCCGGACCTTCTACGCGGGCATGATCCATATCGAGCGGCCCTTCTTGCTGGTAGTATCTGGCATGCCCGTTCGCTGGTCGCGTTTGTCTCTCAGCCTGAGCTTGCCATCCTTGTTAAACGCATCGGCGTGGATGCACACGCATTCGGAATCCGACACCTGCTGCATGCTGTTGACAAAAGACTGATCTCGGACCCAGAAAAACTCGCTCAGCAAATCGAATACGATGGACACGCATGTCTTGGAGCTTGGCTCCAGGACAGTTCAGCGACCGAGCGTAACCGCGTGCTTCTTCGATTGCCCGAGGGGACTGCCGCGGAGACTCCAGCACATGAGCATTGGACCGCCGCCGGCCAATTGCTTTCACTTGTAGTAGCTCATTTTGAGACAGAGACCCCGGTGAAATGACAGTCGAACTTTCCGAGGGGCCAATAGCGCCGCAGATGCGTCCAGTCGGACCACTGATACCCGCGAGCGAGCTCGAAACCTGGCACAGCGCCGCGCAAGCCCTTGCCGCGGCAGAACGGCATCGGCAGCGCGTTCGAAACTGGGCACGCGCGGTTTACCAGCGGGCGTGGGCGCGCGGCCACATGGAGGGCTCGAATGCAGGCACCGAGGAGATGGCAGGGTTGATTGCGGAGACAATCTCCGAAATCGCGCGACGAAAGGCGGCTCTGGAGCAGGAATTGCCGCAGCTCGTGATGGAAATATTGAGCGATCTTATCGGCGCTTTCGATCCGGGCGAGCTATTGGTGAGGGCTGTTCGTCACGCCATAGAGTGTCAATACAGCGGCGCCGACGTTTGCCTTCATGTTTCTCCCATGCAAGTCGACATGCTTGCACGAGAGTTTGCTCGATGCGACGGCCAGGATGGTCGACCAAGGGTGCGGATCGAGCCCGACCCGACATTGTCGCCGCAACGCTGCGTGCTGTGGAGCGAGTACGGCAATGTTGACCTTGGACTTGACGCCCAGATGCGCGCGCTGCGCCTTGGTTTCGGGACGCTCTGTGAGAAAGGCGAGCTATGAGAAAGCCCGTCCCAGAACATAACGCTGACGCCGACACTCGAGCTCTCGTTCCAGCAATCTCGTCTTTGAGGGCTGCGGCCAAGCGAATTGACACGCGTGCGGTGCGCGGTCGGATCACGCGGGCTATCGGCACACTGGTTCATGCCGTCTTGCCAGACACTCGTATTGGGGAACTTTGCCTCCTAGAGGACCCGCGAACCGGGCTGTCGCTCGAGGCCGAGGTGATCGGCCTGTCGGGTGATGGTGTATTGCTGACACCGATCGGGGACTTGGTGGGCCTATCCAGCCGCGCAGAGGTCGTGGCCACTGGCCGAATGCGTGAGGTGCCCGTCGGCGGCGATTTGCTCGGTCGCGTGATCGACAGTCGTTGCCGCCCATTGGACGGCAAAGGCGAAATCAAGACCGTCGAAACTCGGCCCCTGCATGGCAGAGCCCCCAATCCGATGACGAGGCGCATGATTGAGCGGCCATTCCCGCTTGGGGTCCGTGTCCTCGATGGTCTGCTGACGTGCGGCGAGGGCCAGCGGATCGGGATTTATGGCGAGCCAGGTGGTGGCAAGTCGACGCTGTTGTCACAGATCGTAAAGGGTGCCGCCGCTGACGTCGTCATAGTGGCGCTCATAGGCGAACGTGGACGGGAAGTTCGTGAATTCATCGAAAGGAATCTTGGTGAAGAGGGCCTTCTCCGTACGGTCGTCGTGGTTGAAACATCCGACCGCTCGGCGGTAGAGCGTGCGCAATGCGCTCCAATGGCGACTGCGCTCGCGGAATATTTCCGCGATCAAGGCCTACGCGTTGCTCTCATGCTGGATTCGCTGACGCGCTTCTGCCGCGCTATGCGCGAAATAGGCCTTGCTGCGGGTGAGCCGCCGACGCGACGGGGCTTTCCTCCTTCCGTTTTTGGCATGCTGCCAGGCCTGCTCGAGCGCGCCGGCATGGGTGAGCGGGGCTCAATCACGGCCTTCTATACGGTGCTTGTAGAGGGTGATGGCACGGGTGATCCAATCGCCGAGGAATCGCGTGGTATTCTCGATGGCCATGTCATCCTCTCACGCGCTATTGCGGCGCGATCGCATTTCCCCGCTATTGATGTGCTGCAGAGTCGCAGCCGCGTCATGGATGCAGTCGTTTCGGGGACACATCGCAAGGCAGCATCCATTTTCCGCGAGCTCCTGTCGCGCTATGCCGAGACCGAGTTCTTGATCAATGTTGGCGAATACAAGCCAGGTGGAGATCCCCTGACTGACCGGGCTGTCGCGTCAATCGACGAACTGAGGGAGTTTCTGCGCCAGAGCGAAGATGACGCGTCAGATTTCGAGGAGACGGTCGCATGGATGTCGCGTCTGACCGCGTAAACTGGATTCAGTCTTCGAGGTTACGGCTTCTGAAGGAAATGCAAGAGCGTCGTGCCCTTGGCGAGCTGTCCAAGAAGGAAGCCCAGCGCGATGTGGCCGCCTCAGCCGTACAAAATGCCTCTAGGGAGCTTGCAATGATACAGCAACATTGTTCAAGAAAAGAAGCAGCGCTCTATCAGCATCTGATGTCACTCGACAACTTGTCTAGCGCAGCGCTCGACCGTCACCGCCTTCACACTGAACAACTTGCCGCTGAGATCAATTCCAGACGGCAGATGCTTGATGATACCCAAATCGCTCAAGAGGAGGCTGAGATGGCGGCGTCCAGGACGAGGGAGCTATGGGTCATATGTTCGGCGGCAAGGGACAAATGGCAACAAATCGAGGACGACGTGCGGCGCGCCGTCGAGACTCATTCGGAGGCCGCAGCCGAGATCGAGGCCGACGATGAGATACTGCTGAAATATGCGAGGGGGTCGCTTGCCTAAATGCCGCGCAACCGGATCCGACGGTCGCAAGAGGTCGTCCGAATGACACGACCGTGCAGTCTTTGATAGGCGCTGCGGTCACACCCGCCATGTTCGAACCAGTTCTGAAACTGTCCCACACGGTTGTCTCGTGGCTCAATGATACAGCAGCGCCGCGCACGCCGTTTCAAAGCCGGATCAACGAGGTGCCGCTATCGGTGCGAACGGCAGGGCTTGTCTGGCAGCAGGAACCTGCTGCCATTCCGATGCTTGACTGCGTCTGGAGAGTGGGAGCCGAAACGGTCATCTTGTCACTGTCGCGCCCGCTCGTAGAGGAGTTCATCACGACAGTGCAGAACGGCTTGGCCTTCCCTTCCGAGCCAACTGCTTCGCTAATTCTCGAACTCGCTCTGGAGCCGCTTGTCACTCGACTGGAGGAGACGACGCGTCTGAACGTGCAACTCGTGCGGGTATGCGAAGCCACGATGCTGGCTCCTCATCTTGAACTCGACATCATTTTCGGCGCGGTCAAGGGCAAGGGCCGTCTATTCCTGTTCACGCCACTTGACGGCTTAGTACCGCCTGCGTTTCGCGCGCTAGGCGAACTGCTTGCCCAGTTGCCGCGGCAGCTGGGCGGGCTGCCTCCAGAGCTCCCGCTCATTGTTGCAGGAGAGGTCGGCACGCTTCGCCTTCCTGCGGCGCTTCTTCGAAGCGCATGTGTCGGTGATGCATTGTTGCCCGATATTGCGCCGTTCGGCCGCGGCCAGATCACCCTAGCTGTCGGCCAGTTGTGCGCCGAGGCGGATCTTGACGGCGATGAATTAATCTTGCGGGGGCCTTTCCGCCCGCGACCGTGTCCTTTGGAGAGTGCGCATATGACACAACCCGGATCGCAACTGGAGCTTACTAAGGATCTCGACGATGTCGAGATCGTGCTTGTCTTTGAATGCGGCCGCTGGCCTATTTCTCTTGGGGAATTAAGAAGTGCCGGCGAAGGGCATATTTTTGAACTTGGATGGCCGATCGACGGCCCGGTCGACATAGTGGCCAATGGTCAGCGTATCGGGCGTGGCGACATTGTCCGCATCGGAGAAGAGCTGGGCATCAGGCTCCGTGGCGGGTTTGCATGCAATGAGTGAAGCTCAGCCGACAATCCTGGCGCTTCTTGCGGTTACCGCCGGACTCGGTCTGCTGGTTTTAGCAGTTGCCACGACAACGGCCTTTGTAAAGGTATCAATTGTTCTTTTCCTCGTCCGCAATGCGCTCGGGACCCAGACCATACCACCCAATGTGGTGCTGTACGCCGCGGCGATGATCCTCACTATGTTCGTTAGTGCGCCCGTTGCTGAGCAGACCTATGACCGCATGTCGGATCCCAAGCTCCACTATCAGACATTCGACGACTGGGTAAGCGCCGCTAAAGCCGGAAGTGAGCCCTTGCGCGAGCATCTCAAGAAATTCACAAATGAAGAGCAGCGGCGATTTTTCCTATCTTCGACAGAAAAGGTCTGGCCAGAGGAAATGCACGCTGCAGCCACGCCTGATGACTTTGCAATACTTGTACCATCTTTCTTGCTATCAGAATTGAAGCGCGGATTTGAGATAGGATTTCTACTTTATCTGCCTTTTATTGTTATAGATCTGATAGTGACAACTATCTTGATGGCAATGGGTATGTCGATGGTCTCACCAACTGTTATATCTGTCCCGTTCAAGATCTTCTTGTTTGTTGCCATTGATGGTTGGTCAAAATTGATGCATGGGCTTGTGCTGAGTTATACGTTACCGGGAGGCTGATCATCACTGAATCCAGCATCATTACTCTTATGAGCCAATCACTGGTGGTTTTCATGATCTGGATTCTACCGCCGCTCATTGCATCAGTGGTTGTCGGCCTCGTCATCGGCATCCTCCAGGCGGCGACGCAGATCCAGGATGAAAGCTTGCCGCTCACCGTGAAGCTTCTGGTCGTTGTCGCGGTGATTGGGCTGTTTGCTCCTGTGCTAAGCGCCCCGCTCATAGAGCTAGCCGATCAGATCTTCACCGAGTTTCCCGCAATGACACTTAGCTACTAGTCCGCCCCATGGACGCGCCATCGGCCGATATTCAAATTCTGATCCAGACGGCTCTCGAACTCGTCGTTGCGGCAGGTCTTGGGGCAGCCCGCGCGATGGGCATCATGCTGATCTTTCCCGTATTCACACGCTCGCAGATCAGTGGGCTGATCCGGGGCTGTTTGGCTGTTGGCTTCGCACTACCATGCCTGGCACACGTCAGCGGCGGATTGCCGGCGCTGGATCCTGATACGCGCCTGATCCAGCTAACCCTGCTCGGATTCAAGGAAGTTTTTGTCGGTGTACTCCTTGGCACTTTTCTTGGCATTCCGCTTTGGGGCCTTCAGGCTGCCGGGGAGCTTATCGACAACCAACGCGGCATCAGCAGCCCGACCGCTTCGGCCGATCCCGCGACGAACAGTCAGGCTTCCGCGATGGGCGTTTTTCTGGGGATCACTGCGATTGCCATATTCGTCGGATCAGGAGGCCTGGAAACTTTGATCAGTGTCCTGTACCGCAGCTACTTGATCTGGCCGGTGTATCAGTTTCACCCGACACTGAGTGGGCCAGGAGCAATGGAGTTGTTGGGGCTTCTCGACAGCATAATGCGCACGGCATTATTGGTATCGGGGCCTGTCGTGTTCTTCCTGATACTGATTGATATATCGATGATGCTGCTGCGTCGCTTTGCCCCGCAATTTAAGGCGAGCCAACTGTCTCCGGCAATCAAGAACATTGTCTTTCCAGTTCTCATGGTCACCTACGCTGCCTATCTGGTGGAGAGCATGAAACTGGAGGTCACACGTGCCAACGGCGTGCTGGAGTGGTTCGACAAATTGCTGCCATGAGCGACACAAGTGAAGAGAAGACACACGCCGCCAGCCCGAAGAAGTTAAGTGAAGCGCGCAAAAAAGGACAGCTGCCACGTAGCTCCGATTTCGTCCGCGCGGTCGGGACTTGCGCTGGGCTCGGCTACCTTTGGCTAAGAGGCAGCGTGATCGAGGACAAATGCCGGGAAGCGCTCCTATTAGCCACCAAGTTGCAGAGCCTACCTTTCGATACCGCGGTGCCGCAGGCATTGGTTGTGCTCGTCCAACTCACAGTCGCGGCTGTTGGCCCGCTGCTTGGAACCCTTGTCGCCGCGGTGATTTTGGCCAGCCTGCTAGCCAATGGTGGATTTGTCTTCTCTCTGGAGCCGATGAAGCTCAGCTTTAAGAAAATTGACCCCTTTGAAGGGCTGAAGCGCTTGGGGTCTGCTCGTTCCATGGTCGAAGTCTGCAAGACCATGTTCAAGGTATTGGTTCTCAGCGCAACCTTTTCCATTGTCCTTCTCGGGATGTGGAAGACAATGGTCCCTCTGCCGATCTGCGGCATGGGCTGTGTTGGCCTCATCTTTATGGAGACAAAATTGCTGATGGGAATTGGCGCCGGCGCACTGCTGGTCGGCGGACTGATCGATCTTCTGCTCCAGCGCGCGTTGTATCTGCGCGAAATGCGCATGACCAATACCGAAGTGACGCGCGAGTCGAAGGATCAGCAAGGAGCGCCAGAGTTGAAAGGTGAACAGCGTCGCATCCGCGAGGAGGCGGCCGACGAGCCTGCGCTTGGCGTGCATCGCGCCACGCTGGTCTTAACAGGAAGGGCGGTCCTGATCGGTCTGCGTTACGTTCGCGGTGAAACCGGGGTGCCGTTCTTAGTTTGCCGTGCCGAAGGTGAGCGCGTTTCACATGTGTTGAGCGAGGCGCGGGCACTACGCCTGACGATCGTCCATGACCATGTCTTAGCGCGTCAGCTGATAGGCACTACAAAACTCGGCCACGCGGTTCCTATGCAATATTTCCAGCCTGTCGCGAAAGCATTCTTTGCCGCAGGCTTGGCCTAGTCATTGGAAGTCCACGACTGCCCAGTTCAAAACTGACCTGGCTCCATGCTAGTGGCAAATGTCGGCTGGCCATCCGTGCCCCAGTGTCTCTGTCAGGCCAACCGCGCAACCGCGGGCCTGGGGCAATCACTCCCCTCGGATCTGCCACCCAGCAACTACGGCAAGTCCTCCGGGCATGACCTTGCAGCCTCTGCTGGCCGGTGCGTGGCGCAGTCCGAGGTTTTGAGGCCGGCAGTGCGGATTTGATTGGTGCAGCCGTTGGAATGCCCTCGTCAGCTAGTCGTCAACTAAGCGCCCTATGTTGAACAGCCGTGCTAACTTGAGCTCGGTTGCGAAACATAGGAGTACGAATCGTCATGTATGGTCGAATTGGTGGCTCATCCGATAGTTACCGCGCGCATAATGCCGGCGAGCAATCGGATGCAGGAAGCGAAGGGTTCGCGGACACATTTGCCCGAATGCACTTATCCGGATCGGAAGGTAGCGGCGCCTCATCATCGGCGGCTCCCCAAGCATACTCCCTCAATTCCCGACCTCCTGTGGTGGAGATCAACAGGACTTCCTTCAGGAGACAGGTGAGGCAATTTCATGGTGATGAAATCACGCACATCGCCGACAATCCTCAAGAGTATTCGGAGTTCGTATCGTCACGAGCCAGGCGCACCGCGGACGTTGCTCAGCAATATGGCATCCGTCGAGATACGGAGCACGCGCGATATTTCAGTTACCAATTGGGAGACCGGAGTGCCGGACTGCTGAGAATGGAAGGCGGATTCAGCATGAACGAGTTCGAATCGGAAAGTTGGCGGGAACAATTTCCTGGTCGAACTGAGGTCACTTCCATAGTGGATCTTCAAGTCGCCCATCCGCTCGTCGAAAATGCGGGCGATATTCTGCTGGAGCATCAACTTCGGATAGACGGCGACCGACCGTTGCTGAATTGGCGTGCGGCTAATCCGGAAGCACAAGCGCGCGCGCAGACGATGGGGTTTGTTGAAGTGGATCATGGCGACCTGGTGCTTGACCCTACGCAGCATCCCGACAAATGGACGAAGAACAGTGCCGGTGAGTGGCAGCGTGCAGGCAAACCTCCACTCTATCTCCACAAAACCGAGGATAGCGACAGCAGCGATAGCGGGTCCGACGACGATTTCATGTGATTTGTCGACCCGCCGCCGAGCCTTGCAACTGGTGACGGTTGCAAGGCTGTTGGCAGTGAATGCTAATTGTCCGGCGACAGCCCCGCCTTAGCGCCAGCGCCGCCGAGCAATCCAGCCCATCTCCCAGACAATAAACTGCGGATGCGCATCGTGGGTGCTTGCGAGCGGATTGTATTCGGGCCGGAACTCCGCCTCTTGGAACCGAGCTCTCCCGAATCCAATTTTCTCCACCACACCGTTGGGTCGTTGCGATGCGCCGATCCCGATCGGATCGGCTATGCCTGCTCCGCGCTCGCAGGAAGACCTTCCGCCTCGATCTTGGCGGCGCGATCTCGGCGATAAGTTGGATGGGAGGCAAGATACGCCGCCACGTCAACAGCCGGTAACGCGACATCGCAAATCGGCCCTGACGGTAGCCGATCGACTCCAATCGCCGGACCGCAACTCGCGCAGCGGCATTCGCGGTTTGGCCAGGAGAAATGCTCGCTGACTCACAGCGTGGCCGGCCGCATTCTGAGTGCCCTGTCATGCAGCCTGCGCCGACGGGAGCTCGGCACGCGAATGGCGTGGTTGGCGGCCAAGCCCTGAGGTCAACAAGGACTTACAGAAAGCGGGGGTGAGTTTGCCGCGATGAATTATGACCTTCTCGCGACCGGACCTAGCATCGGCTTCCTCTCGCTCTCGATTGTAGCCGCGCTGTTCGTTGGATTTAACGTGGCAAGCGGTGAATTCGGAATCAGCCAGCCCTTCCAAGTTTCTGGCCATGACGGGGCGACTCGTGTGGATGTGCACCCACATCGGGCTCGGCATCGCACCATTGACCAGCATCTTGGGCTGCAGCTTCATCTCAAACAGCTTTCCTGGCTCGCCACGCAGCGCGACCGGTGCCTCCGGCGGCATCAATTCGTCGGCATTGCACAAATGTTCCAGGTATTTTTGCGCCGGAAATGCGTAGGTCTTCATGCAATCAGTCGTAATGCCGGCTTTTCCTTCATTCAATGCGTTGGCCTGTCCCAGCACCATGTTCAGCAACCCTTTGAGCTGGTCTGTGCGTTCGTGCACTTTGGGTAGCTGGGTGGAGGTGAGTAGCAGGCGTACATTACGCCCCTGCAACCCGGCGAGACAGGTTTGCATCTCAATGGCCTGGGCTCGCAGGTACTGGGCCACATCGTCCACGACCTTACCGGCCTCCTCAGGCTTCATCTGGCGCACTTGGGAGACGACGCTTTGCTGACCGGCCAGATCGAACTGCAAAAGTTCGTCCAATCGTTTGAGCCGCTCCGTCAATACCTCCATTGACAACGCGGCGCCCCCGATTGTCGAGCCTGCCCCCGACGAACTCGCAGCCACCTCTTGCGCTCTCACCTGTGTACTCGCAACTTGATCCGAGCGCGCGAGAACCTTGGCTGCTGGCACTGTGCCGGCGTTCGCAGCGACTGGTGTTGATGGCTGCCCGGCGGCAGAAGTCCCGGCGCGAGCTGCCGACTTATGCTTTGACTTCCCTTTCCTTCGCGCTGTAGTGCCTTCTGACACTGCAGCCGTACCAGCAGTGCCAGCCGGTATCGCAGCGCCTGCCCTGGCCGGCATCGCAGCGCCCGCCTGGGCCTGTGGCGCCATGATGGCTGACGGCGGAGACTGCAGGTTCAACAAGTGCATGGCATCGTGCGCAGTGATCCATGCATCGTCCACGATCCGTTCGAACAGTTTCAATGGGAGGCCGGCATCTGGGTAGGTATGGCTTAGCTTGGTATGCACCTCGTGCAACGCCAATCCAAAATCCGAAAGCCGCTCCATGATTTTTTCTACAACCGCGCAATCATGAGCGTTGAGTGTTTTGCCATCATCCATTATGCCCTTCGCCAAAGAGAGGGCGCGAAGAGCTTCTTGAGCGGCGCTTGCCATCAGCTGCACCACTCCATTTCGACCGACGAGGAGTTCCTTCAAATCTGGCTCGAACCTGCTCGCCCGCAGTTCAATCTTGGCCCGCGCAAGACCGATCCGCTCACGGACCAGCCAGATCCTGACACTCAGTACCGAGCCGGCACGCAGCCGCAGTGCGCACCGCTCGGCTTCCCGCATCACGGGCGTTCCACTGGATAGGCTAGCGGTGGCAGCGCAGGCGGATCGCTGCCGTTCGGAGCGCCATGCCTTTTTTTCCCACCACTTAATTGCCGCCGTATGGTGGTTCTCCACATTTAAAATCAACAGCTCCTGCCGGTCCGCCTGGGAGTAGGAGTAGAGTTTATCGACCATACCTGCCGCTTTCTTGGTCTTTTTGTCCAATTTCGTGATCGTCGACAGGCCAAGTTTGTCTACTTCATTCGCGGCGTCGCACACGATCTGGCAACATCTACGCACCTTGTCGTCTGGCATAATTGTCTGCGCCTCAGCCGCAGGCAGGCTAGCGCGGTACTCCAGAATTGCTGAGGCTGCATCGACGACCCGACTGATCAGCTCCACCGCCTCCTCGGGGACGTCGGTTTTCCTGGCCGCAGCCTCGCAATCAGTCAGTTGTTGAACAAGACTGTTCATTCTGAGCTGTGTCGGACTGATATCTTCATTTGACGATGAGCTGGTGCCTTCCACCTGCGCGGTTGATAGTTGGCTACCGACCGGCGCCATGGCTTCGCCCTCAGACATGGAGGGAGAACCGCGCCGCCTTGCGGCTGCGCCACGTGGCGCTACGGTTCCGCGTGGTGGCGCAGCGGCTCCACGTCGCGGTGTGTTCAGGATTTGATCTTCGCCAATCGAGGCGCCTGGCAGACTTTCGCGGGCATCGCCTGGACCGCGCGCAACTGGAAGGGAGGAGGGCCTCCTATCGGCGTCCCCAGAGCGCATCTGCTCCACAACGGAATCGAATGACTGTCCACCTTCTCCCGCAGCAAGACTTGATTGCGAAAGGGAACTGCTCGCCCGCCCCGCGCGGCTGGCTCCAGTTTCAGCCTGCGATTTCCGTGGTCGGCCAATGCCCTTCATATTGCGTCTCCGTAGTAGGCGAGAATGTGCTGCTATTGTGCTGGCGGCTGACGAGACCAGCGGCATCTTTCGGTTAACGTCACGGTCAGCCAGACCCGCGACGGCGTAATGTTCCCGCCAAAGTGCTTCTCAGTAGCAGGCCAAGATTGGCCCGAGCTCACAGGACTTTCGCAACGTTGCCATCGATGTCCTGAGATTATCAGCGCTTCAGTCCGCCGATTTCCAGGAACAGCGAATGAAATCAGACCAACTCGGCTAGCTCCCCTTCCTAGACACGTGCCTGACGATTTTATTGATGCGTCACTCCTCTCGTTCGCCACCGACAAAGTCACACATTTGCTTCAGAGAAGCGTGTGCGTTGCGTATCACGCGGACCATTTCGATCTATAGTTACAAAAAGTGTCGAGACGGGACCTTTGGATCCGAAGGTCAGGCACGGCCGGCCTAGATAGACCGCTTGGCTGACGATTAGCTGACGATGGGAGTTCTCACGAACAGGGCAAGAAAATCCGACCGCTTCAAGCTTTCGATATGGTGAGAAGAGGATCCGCACCGGCCTCCCAAAGCCGGCAGACCATCCCATGTTCGTACGGTCGCCGACCTTCTCGAAGCCAATGAGCTCACCGCGCCGGGCCGTGATGTGCAGGCGAGAGAATGGTGATGCAAAGACCGAGTTCCTGCTCGTTGCGTGCGCCCGTGGAGCCAGCAAGAATACGGTCATTGCGGTCATGCAGCACGTGGACCGTGTCTCCTGTTCGACACCACAGCATCGAGGATGCAAACGAGCTGCTGCGGCTGCCATTCGGTCGCGGCATGCGTGGACGGCGGGATTGGCCGAACAGCCGAGATCGTGGTCGACTGTTCGATGCGAGAGCAACATCCTGCAGAGCATACGTTTTTGCGCTGGCCGGTTTTTGTCAAAAGCCGTCAGGTTCTCGAAAGCTCCCGCCCTTAGCTTGATCGAGGCTAACCTTTAACACGTCGCCGCCAATGGCAAATGCCGGAGTACCTGATGATAGCAGCAATTGGGAGTGGAGTTGGCAACCTCGGGACTTCCTTGATCCGAAAGGGCCATGGGGATTCGAAATCCGAGCATTCTGGTGATGGCAAGCCGGCTGATGGCAATGATGGCAAGCCAGCTGGTGGGAATGATGGCAAGGCAGCTGGCGGGAACGATCGGGCGGATAACCGGACCGTTTCAAATGATCAACTTCAAGACAACTCACAGTCTGCAGCACAAAGTGAAGCCTTCCAAAGTATCCTGCGATCGTTCGCGTTCCAATTCGCGAACGATGCGATGGCTGAGGCCGATGAAGCTTTGGATGACACAGAAGATGCCTGACGCGGGAAATCCGGCGTGAGGTCATACAGGCCGTTATTGACGGCACAACTCCAACAGAAAAAGGAATGATCATGGCTGCAGTTGATAATAATAAAAAATCAGGCAATACCAATACCAGTAGCGCCGGCAATACCGATAAAACTAACAGTGGCACTCCCGGCAATACAAGCGGAGCTGATGCTACTGCTTTTCAGGCGCAAGTGCAGGAACTAACCAATGTTAGCTTGGAGGCGACGAAAAGGAGTGTCCAGTTGCGCAC